>NZ_JARAMP010000060.1:0-4263 GCF_028802875.1 Seohaeicola sp. 4SK31
TCGCTAAAGTTGGTTGCGGGAGTAGGATTTGAACCTACGACCTTCAGGTTATGAGCCTGACGAGCTACCGGGCTGCTCCATCCCGCGCTGGTTTTTATGCGCTTTTTTTCATCGTTGAGAGATACGGTTGTATTTTCGTTCCTTACTAGGTTTGGCGGTGACCTACTCTCCCACGTCTTAAGACGCAGTACCATTGGCGCGACGGCGCTTAACGGCCGGGTTCGGAATGGATCCGGGTGTTTCGCTCGTGCTATGACCACCAAACCGAGAAAGGAACGAGATACGGTTGTTGTCCAAGTCATGTACGACTGTATTGGTGTGTATGCTTTTGATCAGTAAAGTCTTTCTTTTACTGGATCAAATCAAGCCTATCGGGCAATTAGTACCAGTCAACTGAACGCATTGCTGCGCTTACATCTCTGGCCTATCGACGTGGTGGTCTACCACGGCCCTCAGGGATACCTTGTTTTGAGGGGGGCTTCCCGCTTAGATGCCTTCAGCGGTTATCCTGTCCGTTCATAGCTACCCAGCACTGCCGTTGGCACGACAACTGGTCCACCAGTGGAACGTTCACCCCGGTCCTCTCGTACTAGGGGCAACTCCTCTCAAGTATCCTACACCCACGGCAGATAGGGACCGAACTGTCTCACGACGTTCTAAACCCAGCTCACGTACCTCTTTAAATGGCGAACAGCCATACCCTTGGGACCTGCTCCAGCCCCAGGATGAGATGAGCCGACATCGAGGTGCCAAACACTGCCGTCGATATGGACTCTTGGGCAGTATCAGCCTGTTATCCCCGGCGTACCTTTTATCCGTTGAGCGATGGCCCTCCCACTTGGGACCACCGGATCACTATGGCCGACTTTCGTCTCTGCTCGACTTGTCAGTCTCGCAGTCAGGCTGGCTTCTGCCATTGCACTCAACGAGCGATTTCCGACCGCTCTGAGCCAACCTTCGCGCGCCTCCGTTACTCTTTAGGAGGCGACCGCCCCAGTCAAACTACCCACCACACAGGGTCCCGGATCCGGATAACGGACCGCGGTTAGACATCAAGCGAAGCAAGGGTGGTATCTCAAGGGAGGCTCCACAGAAACTGGCGTCTCTGCTTCAAAGCCTACCACCTATCCTGCACATGCTTGGCCTGATGCCAGTGTGAAGTTGTAGTAAAGGTGCACGGGGTCTTTCCGTCTAACCGCGGGAAGCCTGCATCTTGACAGGCAATTCAATTTCGCTGAGTCTATGTTGGAGACAGCGGGGAAGTCGTTACGCCATTCGTGCAGGTCGGAACTTACCCGACAAGGAATTTCGCTACCTTAGGACCGTTATAGTTACGGCCGCCGTTTACCGGGGCTTCAATTCAAAGCTTGCACCTCTCCTTTTAACCTTCCGGCACCGGGCAGGCGTCAGACCCTATACGTCGTCTTACGACTTCGCAGAGCCCTGTGTTTTTAGTAAACAGTCGCCACCCCCTGGTTTGTGCCCCCAGCCTCTAGTTGCCTAGAAACCGGGCCTCCTTCTCGCGAACTTACGGAGGTATTTTGCCGAGTTCCTTCAACATAGTTCTCTCAAGCGCCTTGGTATTCTCTACCAGTCCACCTGTGTCGGTTTAGGGTACGATCTCATGGAGGGCTATTTCCAGGAACCGATCAGCGGCCCACCCAATCCGATAAGGGTGAACAACAGTCTCGATCCGTCACATCCTCCTGGCCCAGGAATATTAACCTGGTTCCCATCGACTACGCCTTTCGGCCTCGCCTTAGGGGTCGGCTTACCCTGCTCAGATTAGCTTTAAGCAGGAACCCTTGGACTTTCGGCGACAGGGTCTCTCACCCTGTTTGTCGCTACTCATGTCATCATTCTCGCTAGTGATCTCTCCACCGGATGGCTCACGCCCCGGCTTCACAGAAAGTATCTTGTCCTCCAAGGCCCCCCGAGAGGGGCTAAAGAGGATAGATACTATGTCACACTACGCTCTGCTACCATGCCTTACGGCATCCTAAGCTTCGGCTCATGGCTTGAGCCCCGTTACATCTTCGCCGCAGGACAACTTATTTAGACCAGTGAGCTGTTACGCTATCTTTAAAGGATGGCTGCTTCTAAGCCAACCTCCTGGTTGTTTTGGTCGTCCCACCTGCTTTCCCACTTAGCCATGAATTGGGGGCCTTAGCTGTAGGTCAGGGTTGTTTCCCTCTTCACGACGGACGTTAGCATCCGCCGTGTGTCTGCCATCTAGTACTCCCGGGTATTCGGAGTTTGGTTAGGATCAGTAAGCCTGTGGGGCCCCATTACCCATCCAGTGCTCTACCCCCCGGGGTATTCGGATGACGCTCTACCTAAATAGATTTCGCAGAGAACCAGCTATCTCCGAGTTTGATTGGCCTTTCACCCCTAGGCACAACTCATCCCGACCTTTTTCAACAGGTGTGGGTTCGGACCTCCAGTTAGTGTTACCTAACCTTCATCCTGGTCATGCCTAGATCACTCGGTTTCGGGTCTGATCCCACGAACTCAACGCCCTATTAAGACTCGCTTTCGCTGCGCCTACACCTATCGGCTTAAGCTTGCTCGTGAGACCAAGTCGATGACCCATTATACAAAAGGTACGCCGTCACAAGACTGGACACTAATGATAATCATGATGTTTGCCCTACCGCTTCGCCGCGTGAGGGCATTTATGCCCCTACCGCTTCGCTGCTTGAGGGCTTGAAGCAACTAGTCGATCGGGATCGAGACGCGGAACTGAACCGTTTCAAGGCCGGGGTTGCGGCTGTCGAGCCCTGCATTCGACCGATGGTCGACTGACAGACCCATGCGCACCCCTGCGCGGTTCTCGTATCCGATTTCGATCCCAGACCGGAACTGGATGCTGCCACCCAGATCCACCTCATCGCCCTGCAGGTAAAGCCCGGGCATGGTGTGGAACTGTGCGTACCAGCGATTGTTCGCGGTCGTGTATGTCGTTGTATTGCCAAGGCCGATCCACACCCCGCCTGCATCGGTGACCGATGCGCCGTAGGTGAGTTGGAACGGCCCGCGGGCCATACCAGTCTGCTTGCGCAGGTAAAATTCTTCACCCACGGTCGCTTCCTGGAACACCACATCGCCGACAGAGCCGGAGACATAGGCTGTGCGCGCGTTCTTGGCCAGGCAGCCTTCGTTCGGGCAATGTTGCGTGCCCATGTTGATCAGGCCCAGAACGAGCCCGACAACGGCGAAGGTACCATCGGTAACAACGGCAAGATCTGACATGTCGGTTCCCCCTCAAGGCACAAGATGCCTGTCGGGTAGATTGTCATTAGAGTCCAGTCAAGCTCCGACTGATTGTAGGCGTTCGGTTTCAGGTACTGTTTCACTCCCCTCGTCGGGGTGCTTTTCACCTTTCCCTCACGGTACTGGTTCGCTATCGGTCAGTAAGGAGTACTTAGCCTTCGGGGGTGGTCCCCCGATCTTCAGACAGAATTTCACGTGTTCCGCCCTACTTAATACGTTCCATCGAGCTTCCTATACGGGGCTGTCACCCGCTATGGCCTGCTTTTCCAAACAGTTCTAGTCACTCTCAGGACTCGGCTGGTCCCCGTTCGCTCGCCGCTACTAGGGGAGTCTCTATTGATGTCCTTTCCTCCGGGTACTTAGATGTTTCAGTTCCCCGGGTTTGCTCTTAAAACCCTATGTATTCAGGTTAAAAGTACCTGGTTTACCGCATTATTTCGTCCTACCGCTTCGCTACTCGAGGACGAACCTCAGGTAACTCACAGTCGAATAAATAACACAGTATCAGGTGGGTTGCCCCATTCGGAAATCCATGGATCAAAGCATATTCTCAGCTCCCCATGGCTTATCGCAGAGTATCACGTCCTTCATCGCCTCTTACTGCCAAGGCATCCACCAAACGCCCTTCTCGCGCTTGATTTGATCCAGAAAGAGCAAGACTCTTCCTGAATCAAAAGCATACTTTCCCGCCTTGCCGACCCGTGCAGGTCAGCAAGACATTTGGTTAGTGTACTTGACTTGGACAACTCTGTTCGTTTCAGCCTGCAGACATGTGGGAGGCCGAGGAAACAGCCCATTCACATGCTCGCCGCGCCCGAAGGCTTGGCACAAGACTGAGGTATTTCCCTAACGCGGGAATACCAAACAGTGTTGATATGTATCTCTCTATACGATGTAAAAGACGGCGACTTGCGTCACCTGCGTCCGATTGGACGGCCAAACACTCGACAGTGCTTGGCGATCTAATCGGGTCCTTGTCTGGTGGAGCCT
>NZ_JARAMP010000061.1:0-4107 GCF_028802875.1 Seohaeicola sp. 4SK31
CATTACTTAATCTTTTCAGCATAAAAAAATCCCCCTCAGCCTTAAGCGGAGGGGGATTTAGAATTAATGAGCTGGCGATGACTTACTCTCACATGGATAACTCCACACTACCATCAGCGCTAAGAGGTTTCACTTCTGAGTTCGGGAAGGGATCAGGTGGTTCACTCTTGCTATTGTCGCCAGCACAACTGTTTATGACTATTCGTTGGGTCTAACCTCAGAGCAGTGCTCTTCGTGCCTAACTTTCATCAAATGAGTTATTAACAGGTATATTTGAGTTGGATATTTTATCTAGCTTTATAACTAAATCAAGTTGTTTGCAGTGATTTGAACCACAACACCAACTGTTTGGGTGTTGTATAGTCAAGCCTCACGAGCAATTAGTATTGGTCAGCTTCACATATCACTATGCTTCCACATCCAACCTATCAACGTCGTAGTCTTCAACGGCTCTTTAGAGGACATAAAGTCCTAGGGAAATCTTATCTTGAGGTAGGCTTCCCGCTTAGATGCTTTCAGCGGTTATCCCTTCCGAACATAGCTACCCGGCGATGCGACTGGCGTCACAACCGGTACACCAGAGGTTCGTCCACTCTGGTCCTCTCGTACTAGGAGCAGATCCTCTCAAATTTCCAACGCCCACGGTAGATAGGGACCGAACTGTCTCACGACGTTCTAAACCCAGCTCGCGTACCTCTTTAAATGGCGAACAGCCATACCCTTGGGACCTGCTTCAGCCCCAGGATGAGATGAGCCGACATCGAGGTGCCAAACACCGCCGTCGATATGAACTCTTGGGCGGTATCAGCCTGTTATCCCCAGAGTACCTTTTATCCGTTGAGCGATGGCCCTTCCATACAGAACCACCGGATCACTAAGACCTACTTTCGTACCTGCTCGACTTGTGGGTCTCGCAGTTAAGCGCGCTTTTGCCTTTATACTCTACGCGTGATTTCCGACCACGCTGAGCGCACCTTCGTACTCCTCCGTTACTCTTTAGGAGGAGACCGCCCCAGTCAAACTACCCACCAGACATGGTCCTCGTCCCGGATAACGGGACAGAGTTAGAACCTCAATATTACCAGGGTGGTATTTCAAGATTGGCTCCACCGAAACTAGCGTCTCGGTTTCAAAGCCTCCCACCTATCCTACACAAGTAAGATCAAAGTTCAATGTCAAGCTGCAGTAAAGGTTCACGGGGTCTTTCCGTCTAGCCGCGGGTACACCGCATCTTCACGGCGAATTCGATTTCACTGAGTCTCTGCTGGAGACAGCGCCCCCATCATTATGCCATTCGTGCAGGTCGGAACTTACCCGACAAGGAATTTCGCTACCTTAGGACCGTTATAGTTACGGCCGCCGTTTACTGGGGCTTCGATCAAGAGCTTCGCTTACGCTAACCCCATCAATTAACCTTCCAGCACCGGGCAGGCATCACACCCTATACGTCCACTTTCGTGTTTGCAGAGTGCTATGTTTTTAATAAACAGTTGCAGGGGCCTGGTTTCTGTGGCTGCCAATAGCTCAAGGAGTAAATCCTATCACCGTCGGCAGCGTACCTTCTCCCGAAGTTACGGTACCATTTTGCCTAGTTCCTTCAGCAGAGTTCTCTCAAGCGCTTTGGTCTACTCGACCTGACCACCTGTGTCGGTTTCGGGTACGATTCCTATGTAACTGAAGCTTAGAGACTTTTCCTGGAAGCATGGTATCAGCCACTTCACTGTACAAGTACAGCTTGCTATCAGTTCTCAGCATAGAGTACCCCGGATTTGCCTAAGATACATGCCTACAACCTTCCACCTGGACAACCAACGCCAGGCTGACTTAACCTTCTCCGTCCTCTCATCGCATTACATAGAAGTATTGGAATATTAACCAATTTCCCATCGACTACGCCTCTCGGCCTCGCCTTAGGGGTCGACTCACCCAGCCCCGATTAACGTTGGACTGGAACCCTTGGTCTTTCAGCGTGCGAGTTTTTCACTCGCATTGTCGTT
Organism: Seohaeicola sp. 4SK31; assembly: GCF_028802875.1. Classification (NCBI taxonomy): domain Bacteria; kingdom Pseudomonadati; phylum Pseudomonadota; class Alphaproteobacteria; order Rhodobacterales; family Roseobacteraceae; genus Seohaeicola; species Seohaeicola sp. 4SK31. The sequence goes on from NZ_JARAMP010000061.1 coordinate 1,998, forward strand.
ACTCACGTCAGCATTCGCACTTCTGATACCTCCAGCATACTTCTCAATACACCTTCATCGGCTTACAGAACGCTCCCCTACCACTTGCAATAAATTGCAAATCCGCAGCTTCGGCATATAGTTTTAGCCCCGTTACATCTTCCGCGCAGGCCGACTCGACTAGTGAGCTATTACGCTTTCTTTAAAGGGTGGCTGCTTCTAAGCCAACCTCCTAGCTGTCTATGCCTTCCCACATCGTTTCCCACTTAACTATAATTTTGGGGCCTTAGCTGGCGGTCTGGATTGTTTTCCTCTTGACTACGGACGTTAGCACCCGCAGTCTGTCTCCCGGATAGTACTCATTGGTATTCGGAGTTTGCATCGGTTTGGTAAGTCGGGATGACCCCCTAGCCGAAACAGTGCTCTACCCCCAATGGTATTCGTCCGAGGCGCTACCTAAATAGCTTTCGGGGAGAACCAGCTATCACCGAGTTTGATTAGCCTTTCACCCCTATCCACAAGTCATCCCCTGGCTTTTCAACGACAGTGGGTTCGGTCCTCCAGTTAGTGTTACCCAACCTTCAACCTGCTCATGGATAGATCACCCGGTTTCGGGTCTACACCCAGCAACTAAACGCCCTATTAAGACTCGATTTCTCTACGGCTCCCCTATGCGGTTAACCTTGCTACTGAATGTAAGTCGCTGACCCATTATACAAAAGGTACGCAGTCACCGAACATGTCGGCTCCCACTGCTTGTATGCATGCGGTTTCAGGATCTATTTCACTCCCCTCACAGGGGTTCTTTTCGCCTTTCCCTCACGGTACTGGTTCACTATCGGTCAGTCAGGAGTATTTAGCCTTGGAGGATGGTCCCCCCATATTCAGACAAGGTTTCACGTGCCCCGCCCTACTCGACATCATCATATCAGCCCTTTCGTGTACAGGACTATCACCCACTATGGTTGCACTTCCCAGAGCATTCCACTAAAACTGATATGACTTAATGGGCTTTTCCCCGTTCGCTCGCCGCTACTGAGGGAATCTCAATTGATTTCTTTTCCTAAGGGTACTGAGATGTTTCACTTCCCCTCGTTCGCCTCGTATGACTATGTATTCATCATACGATACCTGCCTTATGACAGGTGGGTTTCCCCATTCAGAAATCTCCGGATCACAGGATATTTGCCGCCTCCCCGGAGCTTATCGCAGGCTATTACGTCTTTCATCGCCTCTGACTGCCAAGGCATCCACCACATGCACTTAATTACTTGACTATACAACCCCAAACAGTCGTTAATCCCTACAAGTAGGATTAAGACAGCCTATGATGATTTCTCATCACTTCCTTACAGTTTGTTGTTCTGTGTACTTAAACACTGTACAGCTTCAATTCAATTCACATACCAAAACGCTTGATTCAGTTAATTTCGCTAGTAACTCATTTCTTCAATCTTCATCAATCAGTAATAAATCACTGTTAATGTCGATCTTAAAAACGAGTATGAACAAATTATTTCAACTCAAATATATTCTGTTAATGATTTTTCCAGCCTTCGTCAGGTCAGGAAACTGTGATAAATCACAGAAGTTAATAAGTTATCTACTTACTAATTTCTGTAATCCAACTTCTTAGATTAAGCTTCGTTCTATGTGTGCCTGCGCACAGCATAGCTGTTTGCTTAAATTCTCGGACAAAGCGCTGCTTTGTTTTTCCTCGAATTTGGTGGAGACTAGGAGAGTCGAACTCCTGACCTCCTGCGTGCAAAGCAGGCGCTCTACCAACTAAGCTAAGTCCCCAGCTTATCAATAAGTCAATGTTTCTGTTTTTCTGTATTCAGCATTTAACAATGCTTGTTAGTCAGATTTGGTGGGTCTGACAAGACTTGAACTTGTGACCCCACGCTTATCAAGCGTGTGCTCTAACCAACTGAGCTACAGACCCTCAGATACATCGTCATGAAGAACAACTTGTTGTGGATTCTTACCAATCGTCAATCTTTCGTTAAGGAGGTGATCCAGCCGCAGGTTCCCCTACGGCTACCTTGTTACGACTTCACCCCAGTCATCGGCCACACCGTGGTAAGCGTCCTCCTTGCGGTTAGACTACCTACTTCTGGTGCAACAAATT
>NZ_JARAMP010000062.1:0-3758 GCF_028802875.1 Seohaeicola sp. 4SK31
ATGCCGGGCTGTGGTTCCGGCGTGGTCGTCTTGCCATGGTCTTCTCCTCGCTCGCAGCATCATGCTGCCATTGCGCGGAAAATCCACTTATCCTGGCTGTTCAGATTTCCGCAGCCACCTCTTGGCGATTGCAGAGGCCTTGTCAGAGGAACTTGGCTTGAGGCGGGCAGGTCAGCATCGTTGAAAGACAACTAGAAAAAAATGGATCTGGTCAAATCCAGGCGTAATCGGCACGGTGGCAGAAAGGATACTTGCTGGGGCTCCAGGAAATTTGAGCTACTTCGGAAATTTCTTAGGAGCAAGAAAGTTTCTGGGCGGTTCGAATGCCCTTCGCTCCGCCACCAACCCCAGTCTCATTTCCCTGTACGGAATACGCGTTAATTTCCCGTGAGATTTCAGCGGCTTGCGTGGTCGCTTGTCCGGCAGAGACGCGCCGTGATCAGCGATGTGGCGGCGTTTGCGGGCGACATAGCTTTCGGAGTATCCATGCATGTCAGCAATTGCCTTCAGGGATGTTCCGCTGCGCAACGGGGCCGACCAGCGATGCGCGTTGCGCAGGGCCCGCAGGAGCGCAGCGTCGGGGGACCGCGCGCGCTCGCCGGCAATGATCTTCATCTCGATCCCGCGCCGTCGACAGGTGAACGGCGCCGCGATGGAGAGGAGGGCAGGGGCAAGACGCGCGGCGGGCACCGCGAGCGTCGTTGCAAGCGCCGCGGCCTCAAGACGGATACAGGGATCAGGCCGACAGCTTCAGCCAGTTCCTGAACTGGGCAAACGGGAACGGGTTCTGGAGAGCGCTCGGCCGTGAGCATCCGCTCTCCAGGGAGAGGAGATTTGAGGTCGAGCGGCGCCGGGTGCGGCGATAGCAGGCATCGCTCAAGGGGGTGTCTCAGCCGGGTGTAAGCCTTTGAGCCCCCGGCTTCAGATGGCTTGATGGCTCAATCTGCGGCTCGTTGGTTGGAACCCCGTCAACTCTCAATCTGCATCTGCATGGCCGCAGGCAGACGGGGATGGGGATACGGCTGCGATCAATCTGGCAGGACCGGGCTGGAAGAAGCTCATCCTGTCACAGACGCATTCTTCCAGAACAGGCTTGCCCTCGGCTCGTTCCATGCCAAGACTTTGCTCGGACACGCGGGGTGGATCGAGAATGGAAGAGAACTTGGATTTAGAGGCGCTGGACGGGTACTTGTCCTCAGACGACAGCCCTGAAAACTGCATGATGCTGTCGGACCTGGATGGGTTCATCCATGGCGTCATCTGCTCCCCGGTGCAGATCCCGTCTGACGAGTGGATACATGTGGCACTGGGGGGTGAGCCTGAAGCTGTACCCCATTGGGTCATCGACGACATAACGGATATCTACATGGGTGTCGCCCAAGGCTTGATGAACGACCCGCCAAGCGTCGAGCCCATATTCTGGCAGGCGAGAGAAGGCCATGTCATCGCGATGGATTGGTGTGAGGGCTTCATGCAAGCGGTGGCGCTGCGTCCTAAAGAGTGGCTGCGGCTGACAGAGAGCGGCGCAGATGGGCATCTGATCGCTCCCATGGTCGCCCATCTGCTGGACGGCAACGGAAACTCGCTGATGGGCATCCCGCAGGAGAACCTGGATGAAGTCCTGGCCGAAGCCGCTAACGCTATCCCGGATGCCGTGGCCGAGATCTTCTCATACTGGAGAAAAACTCAGTAGATTGAGCAACCGCTCGCGGTTCCGTGATGGTGGACTGGCACGTATCAGATAAGGGTCGACCGTTTGAACAGCTAGCTCCTCATGCGGGATTATCGTTCCGACGCTAATGCCCAAAATGGGCACATTTTTGAAAAAAAAGGCGTTCAAAATATCTATCAAAAACACGCCGCATGTCCCAAATCATTCGACGACGGACATGCAGCTGCTAAGGCTGATCGTGGTCAGTCGTCGCCTTCATAGAAAAGCCCCTCTCTGAATCCGCCGCGGGTTTCACGCTTATGGGCCAGGATCTCCATGAGTGCGATTTCATCGCACCCATGATAGCTGGCCAGCGCGATGATGACCTCGACCATGTCTGCCAGTTCTTCGCACTTCGCCTCGACCCCCTCCGCGGTGATAAACTCCGCGCGTTCCTCGTCGAGCTTGTCGTACAGCGCCGAGAGCAGCGCCTCACCTCTCAGCTGCTTCACAACCGGATTGCGGCCGTTGGCTTCAATAATCTCAGGGATGCGATCTCTGACGAGCTTGCCTGTGGTCATCAATTACCCCACCGTACCTTTGAATATCTGCTTGTTGTGCCAGTGAATGTACTGGGGCGAAGGCGCCATAGTCTCACTGCGTGGCAGAGCGATGGGCCTTCCATGGAATTCGTCGTTGAGCTTTCGGCCCCACTCGCCGACGACACGCTCGGACACACGGACATTCATGTTCCTGTCCACTGTGAGTGCGCCTAAGTCGAAAAGCTTGTGATGTATGACGCACAAGGCCAGGCCGTTGTTGACCTCGTCGGGGCCCCCGGCTGCGTGCATTTGTATGTGCGCGGCTTCGAGGGCGATGGGCGCTCCATTCATTTTGATGTCGCATTTGCATATCGCGCACTGCTCGTAATAGGCGGTGAGGACGATATTGCGAAACCGCGGATCACGCTTTTTGCGGATAAACGCTTCAAACTCATCCTGACCGAGATAAAGGCCGACAGCCTCTAGGACATCGGGGTGAAGGCTCGGCGGAAAATTCCGTTCAAGAAGATTAATCGCGACTAGATCGATGAGCTTGGGGTCCTCGCGGAATGCTCGCAGGACATCATCAGAAAAGCCGGCTTTAATATTTCGGTTACGCGCTTCGGTGAGGCGCAGATCGCCGGAGGGGTTCTTCTCGTGCTCTTCGATCCACCAAATCCCGCTCTTGTCGTTGGCGAGGCGGGCGTAGGGGTAATTTACCCTCGGATCTGCGTTGAACGGACCATAGGTCTGGACGAGTGGGCCGACTGTGTCCTCGGCATCGGTGAAGGCGATGCGCTCGATTTTGGCGTTCTTCAGCTGGGCGAGCGCGTAGAGAAGGAGCAAGGGTTTGTGTGGCGCCTGCACTCCACCCTTGGTGAACAGGCGAATTGAATCGAAGCGGCTGAGAAGATCACCTTGCATCTTTCTATTTTTTGCCCGCCTGCCCAATCGTTTGTTCGAGGCTAGCAGATTCCCGCAATGTCTCAAAGCTGGGAGTGGGCGTTTTCCGCTGGCATTCAAACTGCCGGAGCGATGGCCTCATATGACTCTGTCAGAGTAAGTTCGATTGAGGCGGATCTCCGTTGAGGAGTTCATCGCGGAATGAACCGCGCCGGGTTTGCCGGAGGCTGATTGACGTCAATTACGCGGCCAGAGGTTCAGTTTCCAGAGCTACCTAGAAGTTTGCTTCGGCTTTGCGGGCGTCCACTCACCGATTGGCATCGGTTGAAACCGCGCGTGTTGTCTGAAATCGATCGAGGAAGCGCCAGCCGGATTCCAGTCCTTCGCTCTACAACAGCGCTCTTCGGGTCTAAATATTGGCCTGTCGCTCGTGGCAAGCTGCATTTGGACTGTGGGCGGGCCCGTCCTGGTCAACATTATGACATAATCATCATGCATTTACGCCACAGTCGGCAACCGCAGCCTTGTGCTTCTATTGCTTGAGAACGGCGGTGCGAAAGTCGGCCACGGTAGCGGCGGGATGAGCCTGCTGCGGGCGGCGTAAAAGTCGTCCACCTTTACCCTTTCTGGCGACAGGGAGGGCGGGAGGATTTTCACTGTGG
>NZ_JARAMP010000063.1:0-3706 GCF_028802875.1 Seohaeicola sp. 4SK31
CCAAAGAATTTTTTCGGGTCTTTTTTTGTATCTACTGAAAAGTAAATATAAAAACTATCTGTCATGAAGTTACAACTGTTTCAGAATCTTTGCAACTGGCGAAAGCCGAACGTAGCACAGTCTCTAAAAAAAAATCTGTTTAAAGAGAAAATCAGCAAGAAAAAATCAGTTCGCGCACTTCGTGACGCTCTGCAACTCCCGATTTTAAGAAAAAGGGGAGCTGTAATCAGAGAGAAAAGCTCACTAGAATTATACATAGCTCAGTCACTCGTAGACACTCGTTCGGCTAATACATCGAAAAATCATTACCACGATTTGGCTTTGGTTTATCTAGCTCAGGCTCACTATGCGAGTTTCCACGCATGTAATTCGGGTCAATTTTACGCATTGCCTCTAAATGTTCTTTGCTTTCAAACTCTCGTTTATGCTGTGGTATTAAGTAAGTTTTCAAATAATCACTGTAAAGCGAGTCAGTTTTTTCACGCATAAAATTTCCAAATTCAGCTAATTTTTGAATTTTATCTGTTTCTGAATACTTTGTTTTTTCTAATTCCTTTTCAACAACTTGACTGATATTTTCAAGCACATAAAAAACATTGCGTTCAAGTTTTGGATCATCCCAGTCAACTTTCATTTCAAGATTTGGAATTGTTTCAAGTAGACCTTTACTGGTGCTCCACTCAATTGCGCTTTTAAATTGAGACAATCTGCTTAAATCGCCATGCTGAATTTCCGCTAAATATCGCTCAAAATTTTTAACTTCAAAAGTGGGTTTAGCAGATTTTCTAAAGTCTAAAAGTTCAGCAATTGCAGCTTTTTCAGATTGATTTTCAGAATTTGCAGACACAACTTTTAAATCATGCGCAAAAGCCCCATCTTTTCGCTCTAGAACACGATTAAAGAGCCAAACCCTATAATCCTCTTCTTTTTTTCTTATAGCCTCTCTACGCTCATTTTCAATGCGCTGCTGCTCTCTATAGTGTTCTTCGGCTTCTGCTTTTCTTTCAGCTTCACGTGCATTCTTACGTTGATCTACAGCATTTATGACATCAATTTCTAAGCGTTGAAATGCATGAGGATCAACTTTTTTAAACTCTGAAAAACTCTCAAACTCTTTTAAACGCATCGAATTATTGTGAATGAGCTTAGCTTTATCTCTTTCGTTTTCACTCTCTAAAAGTTCTATTTTTTTCTCAAAGTCTTGTCTAATCAGCTTATTGTCAGATTTCAGTCTTTGATTTTCATTAATTAACTTTTCAGCATTAAGCCTGCTTTCTACTAATTTTGTTTCATAGCTAGTAACAGTAGCTTTTAACTGTTTTTGATGCTCAACTTTTAATTCAAGAACTTGATTTTCATAGTTTGAATGAATTATTTCATATGCACTTTTCAACTGCGCATTAAAACTATTTGTCGTTTGAAAAAGCCCCATTTTCGGGAGCAAGTCATAGTTAATCGGCTGAATTTCATATTTTTTTTCTTTTAACTTTGGCGTTGGTTTTTCAATTTCTGCATAAAATTGCTTAATCGTTTTATGTCGAGCTTTTGAATTTTCTAAGCCTCTTTCAAGCCCCAAATTCTTCACTTCATTTGCAAAATCGGTCTGTGTTTGACTTAATTTTGCTCTTCCGCCTAGCCATTTTTTTGCATTTAACCCCCCTTTTTCATCAATAGGGACAACATAGACAATGAGGTGTGGAGTCGTTTCATCTCGATGAATTGAACAAGCAACAACGTTTTCTTTACCATATTTTTTGTTTAAGAATTCTAAAGACTTTTTAAAAAATTCTTCTTCTTTTTTAGTCCCCCATCCATCCCAGTTCGGACTCGCTGTAATTAAATGTTCAATACATAAAACCGCATTAGATCTTCTTTTCTCTGGGATCGCATTTTTAATAGCATCAAAACATTGATTGTAAGTTTCAAAGATATGTTTATTTAAATGCGCTTTATTTTCGTCAGCATTTGGGGTTGGTCTTGTTCGATATGTATGAGAAAGTGAACCACCAATTTCACCAAATGATCCCAATTTTGCTGTTCTATAGATAGCGAAAGACATACGAGAATCCAAGACCGAAAAAATCACGATATCAGAATTCGGGTAGAACTTTTAGAATGAAAGTGTACTCACTACACTTTCTAAAACACCAAAGGGTTTTGAAAGTTCATGAGCAATGGGATTCCATCCCCTTGACCCCTGAAAAATCCTTCGGATTTTTAAGCCCAATCAAAAATTCCCGAACGGATTTTAGATCGGTCTGAATCCCATTTTCTCGAAAATCAGATTCGACCAGCTCCAAGAACTCAGCACGGATTTTGTGATAGCAAATCGTCCACCAATCTTGAGGACTTAAAAACATTGCATCATAAATTTCTGTATTTTCTTCTTCTGCATTTGCAATTTCTTCATCGTCTTTAACTTCAATTTTTAATAATTCTTTTAATCCTTTTGACCAAAACAATTGACGACGGCCTTTGAATGCTGAGGCATAAGTTTTGAATATGTATGAATATTTATCTTTCGTACTTGCTTCGATCTGAGCAAGCTCAAGCACTTCCCACATTGTTAAAGACTGCATATTTTTCTTGCCGACTTTCAAGTGAGCCTGAGTCATTTCCTCAGCCATGCCCCATTTTGAAATATAGTCTGCAAGCACATCTTCATTATTTGACCCCATCTTAAGATCAAGACCATTACGACGATTAGGCTTACCAAGCCCAGACTTCACGCACTTTTCAGCCCATAGCTCGTATAGTTCGGATTCAATAATCTGCAAATCTTCTGCCGCATACTGCTTATCTAAGATGCACAAAATATGGAAATGAGGATGAAAACCGTTGTTATCACTGTATTTAACCTCTGTAGCTGTGATGTGCCCAACCATAGGAAACTGGTCAGCAAAATATTCACGGCTATTTCGATTCGTCCATAACGAATGTTTTGCCTTGCTCATTTTTTTGAGCAGTGTTTTAAGGTCATCACCTAAATAATGCGGGACAGTCAAAGTCAGCATGGCAACATGCAAACCCTTATCACGACAGCCTTTCATCGCTTCCGCTAATTCTTTTTTACGTTCCTGGCTAATCTTGTATGAGCAGTCCGGACAGACCCACACTGATCCGCAATATTGTAAATTATGATACTTAGCCACACCCTTTGAAGCATCGAACTGAACGCCAACCGGCATTTCTTTATCAATTCTCCATTTACCGCACCCGCAAACACGGTTTTGTTTCTTATCCTTTGGATTAAATAAAATCTCGCCTGCACGTTCTTTTAGCTTGATCGTAAATTTACGGTAAGCCTTAATTTTTTCAGAATCATGAGCAGGCTGTAAGCCTTGTCGCGTAAGGGTGGAACATGATTTAGTGCTTGTCCCAAGGGGCGCGGATTTTTTTGCAGACGTGACTTCTGAAATCGCAGGAAACGACTTATTAAAAGCTGGATTATTTGTATACTTTGGATTAATTTGCATCTCTCAAGCCCTTAAACGGCTTGCTAGACTGCATGTGAATGCTATAATACATACGCATGTTGACGATCTCGCAAGTGATCAGCATGTACAAAAGAGACCCATTCTCTCCAAAGAATTTTTTCGGGTCTTTTTTTGTATCTACTGAAAAGTAAATATAAAAACTATCTGTCATGAAGTTACAACTGTTTCAGAATCTTTGCAACTGGCGAAAGCCGAACGTAGCACAGTCT
>NZ_JARAMP010000064.1:0-3379 GCF_028802875.1 Seohaeicola sp. 4SK31
CATTGTAGGCTGGCCAGTTCGTGGTCTTGTAGGTCGGGGGTATGTGTCTGCTCATGCATCCCAGCTACCACGCTGGATTCACGAGATGAATCCCTCACAGGATTTGTGCAACAGAGCCGCCAACACTGGTGCATCAATGACTGCGGATTGCGGTTTATCCAAAATAAAATACCAGTTGTAGCGGTCTGCCCCAGAGCCTAGCCGAATCTTAGCCGGAACGTTGACGAACGCCGCGAAAAGCCCAGACACAAAAAGAACAAAGAAAATAGTTTTACTCACGTGTCCCACGCCCTCGGCTTCATCGAACGACCGTCACCAACTGAAGCGACGTTTAGCACAAGGTTGCTCTATTTTGATTACTTATCAAGAGCTTTGTGTCGCTATAGCGACTAGCTACATAGGTAGGTAGCGAGGCCCAGGCTGCGTGACAAGGAAGTGGCAACTTGGTTCTGCATCACGACAACGCTAAGCGAAGCCGTGCATTGTCGAACCGTTTGGAAGTCCATTCTTACAGCCTGCATTCCCACAGATTCCGGGGCAGCCCACGTCAAGGTGGGGGATACAATGGGGGAAGCTGTAAGCTCCTATCGTTTCAAATCAATAGGTTAGCAGGGTAAAGTGGCGGAGACGATGGGATTCGAACCCACGAGACCCTTTCGGGCCTACTCCCTTAGCAGGGGAGCGCCTTCGACCACTCGGCCACATCTCCGCCGACGGGTATAGCCGCGCAAGCATAGGATATACAAGGGTAAATTCGCCTTTTGGCGAAAGGCTTCCCGGCATCCCCCAAACCCTTGAAATGGCATGAAAAGGCGCCGGTGGGACCTGTTTTTGGGCAGGGTTTGGGCATGGCCCTTTTCGGCAAAAACGCCCTCGGGAACATGATGAAGAATCTCCGGACCTTGGCCGGTCAGCACCGATGTGGATGATGATGCCTGTCCGCGCCGGTGCAAACGGTCCGGTCACCTGCTCAGGAGGAGAGCATCCCTTGAGCAGTGTGGATACAGGCCCGGCGCGGCCAGATGGGCGGCGTTGCATGCCTGCTTGCCTTGCCAAAGGTCATTCAACGCGGCCAGCGTCTTTTGCCGATTGTCCGAGTTCATGGCGTGCCCGCCAAGAAATTGCCCGCCTTCATCCGAGAAAAGGCCAAGGCTAGGTTGCCCTGTGGCGAATAGCTTTGTCAGCCCTTCGAAGGTCGGTTCGGTCACGGTTCTGTCAGCCGAAGGGGGAGCAGCCGGTTCTTGCCCGAGCGCCCGCAACTCAGCTTCCGCCGCCATCCGCTTTTCACCTTTGCCTTTCTTGGCGTCGCCTAAGATGCGGTCGCGTTCGCCCTTCCAGAGCGCGTGCGCGTTCGTCCAGCTTTGCATGGCGTCGCGCTGGGCTTGCGCTGCTTCCTTTTCATGGGCGCGAAGTGCAGCCATCAACGGGGCGTCGCAGGCTGATTTCCGTTCGCCGCTTCGGGCTATGGTCAGGGCGTAAATAGACAGGGGGCGAAGCCCGCCCAGCGTTTGCACGTCCGCGAAGCCTTGCACGGCCAGCGATGCCACGGCCAGAGCGGAAGCCGCAGGGATTGCCACGGGGGCTTGCGTCATGCCGTGCACGGCTTCCACCGCCGCGCGCAGCGGCCCGAGCGATGCCACGGGATAGGATGCACCGGGGGCGAGTTCGCGCACCAGCGGTTGCGGCCCCTCGGGCAGATAGTGGGTTTCCATAGGTATCGGGTGCGCGTTCATGCGGCCACCGCCTTTCCTGTCAAAATGTCGTTCCAGTCGCGCCCGTCGCCGGGGTCGAGAAAGGCCACTTGCCAGCCGAAGCTGTGCGCCCGTTCGGCCAGGGTTTGCGCCGCCGCGCGGCCCGGTCCGTCGCCATCGGGGGTAATGGTCAGCCGCCCCGGATCGGTAGGAAGGCGCAAGCCCCGGATGCCGGAAGTTGATAGCGCGGCCCAGACGGTCGCAGGGCGTTGTAGAAGGCCAGAGGCAAGGCTTAGGGCGGTTTCAATGCCTTCGGCCACCACCAGCGGCCCCGGCCCGTCAGTGAGCCTTACAGCGCCGCCAGAGACAGCGCCCAGCATCGCTTTTGGCGGGTCCAGATCGGCCTTGCCCAAGCCATCGGCGCGTAGGTAGGTGCGATGCACCGCGAAGCCGTCGCCGCCTTCCACAAGCGCCACCAGCGCCGGAAAGCGCTTTGCGGTCGGCCCGTGCCATGTCTCCGGGTGAAAGCGCAGTGGAGGGGATGGGTCGCAGGTGATGCCGCGCCCGCGCAGATAAGTTGCCGCCACCGTGCCCGCGATGGGCTGGGCTTCCTGCCAAAGCCGTTTGGCTTGTGCCGCCCGCTTGTCAGCTTCGGCCCGTTGTTCGGCTTCGCGCTGGGCAAGGGTTGCCGCATCCGGAGGGATGTAATCCCCCGAGCGCAGGCCCGCCGCCGTCAGAATGTCGAGAAAGGCGCAGCCGCTTTTCTTGCAATCCAGCATCAGCCGCCCGGTGCGGCCATCGGCCAGCGTCAAGGCGTTCTGCCCTTTCCGCCGTTCCGGCTGGCAAACGGGGCAGGGGGCGGCCCCATAGCGTCGATGCCATTTGCCGCCCAGCGCCAAGGTCAATTCGCTTGCGTCAGTCATTGCCAGCCCCCCATGCCAGAGCGGCCACAAGCGCCGCTTGTGCAGCGGTCAAACCGAACTGGGCGCGAAGCCGTGCGATGCGAAGGGCCATCATGTCAGCGCCCCCCAGATGCGCCCGCCCACCAGCCCGAGCGCGGCAATCGCAGCCGGGTCCAGCGATACGGCCAGAAAAGCCAATCGGTGCCGGGTCATGCGCCACCACCTTTCCGCACATCAGCGCGCAGCACATACCGCCCGTGATGCCCTGCGAATTCGCCGCCATGCGGTTCTGTCAGGGTTTCAATCGGCACGCCGCGTTCGCGCAGTTTATGGACATATGCGGACCACCGGGGAGCGGGTTCTGTTATCGGGGTGCAGCCTTTCGGCCCAGCCGCGCGCAGGCGGTCGAGCGCCCAAGCTTCGCGGCCATTCGCGTAAAGGTCGAAGGGTTCGCCGCCTTCGGGAATGATGTGATACAGGCCACCAGCCTTTTCGCGTGCCGTGCCTTGTGTTATGCTTTGGATGCCCGCCGCAGTCGCCAAGCGGCCATCCTGCCCCGGTTGCGCTTGCCCGCGCGCCGGGGTTTCCATTTGCCCGCCGCTCATATCAAGCGGCCTTTTCGGTGCGGGCTTCAAGCCAAGCGTTAACGTCGCTTTCGCGCCATCAGAGGTGGTTCGGTTGATCTGAACAGTTTCCAGGCGTTTCGTAAGTGGTTTTCCGCCTTGGTTATGCCGCTACCGCCTCGGGGCGCGGCTGGTTGAAGTAGGCCTGATCGGGGGTTTTCCC
>NZ_JARAMP010000065.1:0-3195 GCF_028802875.1 Seohaeicola sp. 4SK31
ACCATTTGTTGAACGGTTTGCTGAACCAGACATTGGTGCGCCTGCAGCGAACGGCAAAAAAGTCCCGCGTTGTGTGAGTTCATGTGCAGCGCAGCGATCGGCAGCTATACCGCAGCCGAAGACGCATCGGCGCTCGGTGTCCGCTGCAAGACCCGATAGACGGTGGGCCTCGATACGTCGAACAGCTCTGCCAGATCGCTGATCGAGTAGTCACCCGTGTCATACATGCGGCGCAATTCTGCCTGACGACGATCCGATAGTTTTGGCTTTTTGCCCTTCAGTCGTCCCTTGGCGCGGGCGATGGCCATACCTTCCTTGGTGCGCATCCTGATCAGATCAGCCTCGAATTCGGCAAATGTGGCGAGGATGTTGAAGAACATCTTACCCATCGGATCGGTCGGGTCATGGACCGATGCGCCCAATGCCAGTTTCACCCCGCGCTTTTCCAGTTCATCAGCGATAGCCCGGGCGTCGGGAACCGACCGCGCCAGCCGGTCCAGTTTCGGCACGACAAGCGTGTCCCCTTCGCGGACTGCTGCGAGTGCCTGGGCCAGACCTGGCCGCTCCCGGTTCGTGCCGGTCAGGCCGTGATCGGTGTAGATCCGGTCTTCCGCGACATCGAGAGCGAGGAGCGCTGTCCGTTGCGCTGCGAGATCCTGTTTGTCGGTCGAGCAGCGGGCATAACCGACGCGGGTTTTGGTCATGATACATCCTTGGGCCAGAATTGGCCGAGCTTCGTCTTGATCGTGATCGTATGTAACGCAAAAGGCCCCTCCAATGATACTATAACCGGACCAGTCAAATGAGAATCGTTTTCCGTTGCAAACACTGGGAGCAGTTCGTTGATAATCCGGCGTCCGGTCACCGATCCCCTTACGGACAGTCTGACTGCGCTGCCCGAAGACCGACGCGCCGAGGCGTTGCGCCGGTTCAACATACTGCGCCAGCACCTGATCGACGAAGTCCCCCTGACGGAAGTTGCCCGTGTCAGTGGTATCCCACTGCGCACGCTGCAAAGGTGGACGTCCCGATATCAGCGCTTTGGGCTTGCCGGACTTGCAAGAGCACCGCGATCTGATGCCGGGCAACGGCGGCTATCATCTGAACTGGTCGAGCTGATTGAAGGGCTGGCCTTACACAAACCCCGTCTCTCTACCGCCGCAATCCACCGGCGCATCATCCCGATTGTAAAATCGCGTGACTGGCCTGTCCCTTCTTATGCCACGATACATTCAATCGTGAATAGTCTTGATCCCGCGCTTGTCACGCTCGCTCATGATGGCGCAGCCGCCTATCGTGACCGGTTCGAAATGATTCATCGTCATCGGGCCGAAAGGCCGAATGCTGTCTGGCAGACAGACCACACACAACTCGATCTAATCATCTTGGATACCAATGGTGCGCCGGTGCGGCCGTGGCTTACCATCGTGCTTGATGATCATTCCCGTGCAGTGGCTGGGTACGCCGTCTTTGTCGGCGCACCTTCTGCTATCCAGACCGCTCTTGCCCTGCGGCAAGCTATCTGGCGAAAGGATACGCCTTCCTGGCCGATTTGTGGCCTGCCGGATGTTTTATACACCGATCACGGCAGCGACTTCACCAGCAAGCACCTTGAGCAGGTCGCAGCTGACCTGCGCATTGAGCTTGTGTTTTCCACGGTTGGCCGGCCACAGGGGCGTGGCAAGATCGAGCGGTTTTTCGGTACCATCAACACTGAGCTGTTGCCTGAGTTACCGGGGGCTTTGTCGAACGGAAAACCAGCCTCCCCGCCACGCCTGTCGCTCGGCGAGTTGGAGGTTGCCGTAAAGACTTTCGTCACCGCAGTGTACAACGCGCGCAAGCATAGCGAAATCGATGTGCCACCTAATGAGGCTTGGCGGGGTGACGGCTGGCTACCTCGTATGCCGAACAGTCTGGAACAGCTCGATCTGCTACTGGTAATGGCCTTAAAAACCCGGCAGGTCCGCCGTGACGGCATTCGGTTTCAGGGCTTGCTCTACACCGATCCCACACTTGCAGCCTATGTCGGCAAAACGGTCAACATCCGCTATGACCCGCGCGACATTACCGAACTGCGCGTGTTCCACCGCGACCGGTTTTTGTGCCGCGCTGTCAGCGCCCATCATGCGCATCACACAATATCACTCAAGGATATCCAACAGGCCCGCACCGCCAGGCGGAAGGCTTTGCGCAACGAGATCACGGTAAAATCCAGACAGATCACCGAGTTTCTTCCCAAACCTGCGCCACCTCCAAGTCGTGAAAAGCAAAATCCCGTATCGCCTGACGCCCCGCGCCAAAAGCTGGTCCTGTATAAAACGGACAAGACGCCATGAGCCGCCAGACTCGCCGGACCGGTACTTTCCTCGTCACCCGCGAACATAAGCGGTTTGTCGAATTCGCGAACGCTGTGCGCCGCAACGCAACCATCGGCTTGTGTCATGGTCGGGCGGGCGTTGGCAAAACCTTGTCAGCCCGCCGCTATGCCAATTGGGACCTGATCGAACCGCTGATAACGACATGGGGTAGGCGTGAAGACTCGGACAAGAAAGTGTATGCAGCCTCGTCCCGCGCCCGTACCTTGTTCTATACACCGCCGGTGGGCGGCAGTATCTCGGCGCTGCGCAAGGACATTCAACCATTTATCATGCGACTATGCGTTTGCATTGACAGCTACGGGAACCCCAAGTGGGCGGAGCGACCTCTAACACCGCTTGGCCTGATAGAGTTGGTAATCATTGACGAAGCCGAACGCCTTACCATGACCGGCCTGGAGTTCCTGCGCGACCAGTTCGATCGCAGTGACGCTGGGCTGATCCTGATCGGTATGCCCGGCATTGAAAAACGGATGTCGCAATACCCGCAACTCTACAGCCGAATAGGTTTTGTGCATGAATACCCACCGCTTTCGAAGGATGAGATGCAATTCGTTTTGCAGCGGCAATGGAGGAAATGGGGCTTTGGCCAGGATGATGCAGATTTCACCGACGACCGTGTTGCTGCTGCCATCATCCGACTGACAGCTGGCAACTTCCGTCTTTTGCAACGCCTGTTCATGCAGATCGAACGCATCGCCCGCATCAACGAAATGGCCGCAATCACCGAAGATGTGGTAGAGGCCGCCGCTCAGACCCTCGTCATCGGAAACGCCAATTAACGCTCAAAAAAGACCGCCAAGTAGCGATCAAGTTCACA
>NZ_JARAMP010000066.1:0-3162 GCF_028802875.1 Seohaeicola sp. 4SK31
CGGGCCAATGCGCCATGGCACATGCCAACTATTTGGGGAGCGCACGCGCCATGGCGCTTAGTGCCCCGCCACTGGCCTACTTTTGCGCCGCCACGTGGCCGGTTTTGTCTCCGCCGTTGACAAAAATCAGGATATCGGCCTGCCGGTACAGCGCCTTGAGGATTTCGACACGCTGCTGCATGCCCACGCCGATATCTTCGATCACCGCATCGGGATCGACGTTCAATTCATATTCTGCGGCCAGCGCCTTGAGCGCGGCCCGTGCCTTGGCCAGACTGGGGCGCAGCAACCGGCCATCTTCGGCCCCCAAAATGATATTCTCCAGCACGGTGAAATTCTCGACCAGCTTGAAATGCTGGAACACCATGCCGATGCCTGCGGCAATGGCGGCTTGGCTGTCGGGGATCGCGGTTGCACGCCCGCCGATGAAAATCTCGCCCGCGTCGGCCTTGTAGAAGCCGTAAAGGATCGACATCAGCGTGGATTTGCCCGCGCCATTCTCGCCGATGATGCCGTGGATCGTGCCGGGCATAACGCGGACACTGATATCCTTGTTGGCCTGCACTGGGCCGAATGACTTGGAAATGCCGCGCAGTTCGATTGCGGGCACCTGTGCATCAGGCGCGGCAGTTTCCTGCCGCGCCGCGTTTGATGTGTCTGCCGCCATTCGTGGCGTGATAATCTTTCCAGCAAACAACTCAAAGATCGCCCAAATAACCCATATAGGAGTTAGTAAGATCAGCAAAATTAGAGCTGCAATCCAATTGCGTTGAAATGTTTTGATAGCGCCTTTGATAATCCCAAGTATAATTGCAATCACTACAATAGCATCAATTATATGGGCTGTTTGATCTGCCATATTACTTTCCTGCAACCAAGTTCTTATCTGATATTTTGCACCCGACATCGCCCAGTGGACCGCCGCTTGGCGGACAAGCTATCCGGTAATCCCCCCCGAAAGTAACTGACACAGTCCCCAGATGACCTGCCGTCAGGCGTGAATATCTCCTGAATCAGCCCGCTGAACGAGTCTTTTTTGACATGCGCCGCGGCTGTGGTCGCGCAAACGCCTGGAACTGGGCGGATCGGGCCGCGCATCCGCAGCCTCCTTGCCCTACAGCGACGTTTTTCAGAGCCTCGACGGCCTCTCATGCCGTCTTCGTTCAGTTTAGGTCTGGATTGCGGTCACGCGTATAGCGGTAGCTCTCGAAGGTGGTGGATGGCGGCGAGGATGGAGCACATCCCAGTTCCCACCGTCTGCTAACGCTTCCTGAGGCCCGCGCATTAGCGCAGCGTCTATTAAACGAGAACTGACACGGGACAACCGGGTTTCTAGCGTACGCCATTATTCAGCTTGCGTCATGTCTAACTGGTAGAGATCCGACGGGCGCCCCGCGCTGCCACTAGGCCTTTTGCCGACTATTCGGTGTGGCCACATGGCCCTGAACCATTTGCGGAAGTTGCGCCTATCCACTTTTTTGCCACTTCCACTTAGAGTCACGAAGACATCCTCAAGTTCCGGCAGGGTAAAGACCTCGGGCAGAAATTTGAAAGCCACTCCGGCTAGCTTTCTCGAAACTTTAGGATTCACAAGCAGGGCGAGGTGGGCACGACCATCCGCTAGGATCTGCGCGTGGTCGAACGCGAGTGGGGGCAGATCGTCATAGTTGAACCAGCGCGCGTCGCTGGCGTCGCTCATACCTTGTACGATCAGATGATCGGATGGCACCAAGGTGAGGTAAGCTACAGAAATGGTGCGTCCGCGAGGGTCGCGATCGATAGCGCCATAGGTGCGAAACTGCGTCAAGGATATGCCCGTGAGGTCGGATAATCCCGTCTCTTCCCGAAGTTCTCGGGCAGCACAAACCTCGAGTTCTTCATCCATTTTTAAGAACCCACCTGGGATTGCCCATTGACCTAGGAATGGTTCGATCCCACGCTTGATCAGAAGGACGTGCAGTTTGCACTCGCGGATTGAAAACACAAGGATATCTGTGGTCACGCTAGGGCGAGGGTGGCTATAGGTATGGGCCATGGTGGTATTTTAACCTTCTGATTTGCATATTTATGTATATATTACATATTATAAACCTATGCAAGTCAATTGCCTGACGTCAGCGCCCACAAGCAGTTCAGGCATACTGTGGAACAGAGGGTGAGGGGGGCAATGCCGCCCATGTTGTTATCTTTCCTGTGATTAATGCACCTTGAATATATCAAGCCAGCCCCCTTAGGCAGAAAAACATCCCATGACGACATTTGCTATTCGTCTTGGATTGCCCTCTGTCCTTTTGAGGATCCGTGCTTGTAGCCCTCTTGAGCTGTCCCGGCGCTGTCCAGCGGCATTGATATCGATCGCCAGGGCGATGACCACAGCTACCATCTGTCCTAGAACATGGTCCGCAGGAACGGCAGCCGGCTGAGTGTCTACCTGCACAGCCATGGCGAACATCATATGACGTTCCCTGAGTGAATCCACTGAAATCACCCGCCCACATGTCCATTGAAAGCGCCATCGCGGCTTATGGTTTCAGTAGGAAGGTGGGGGTGACCAGTGCCAAATCAAAATAATGTATTGACGACATTTTTTAATAAATGTATATATAACATTATTATGGAACAGACCGGACTTAACATCCCTTAGGAGACTGCCATGACCAACCTCTTCTGCACCACTGCCGCCCTTCTCCCGACACTTGCCGTGACCACCGCCCTTGCCACGCCCGCCACAGCCGGTCAGTACAATCGCTACAGTGTCCCCGACTTTGTTGAGCAGCGGGGTATGATCCGCCCCGGTGAGGAAAGCTATCCTTACGAGTTTCTGGGCTATGGGGGGGCTAATGCCGAGATCTATCTCGATAGCGACCAGTGTCGGGCGGATATCGATGTCACGATCTATGACGCCCATAGTCAAATCGTAGCTTTTGGGGCCAGTGACTATTGTCAGGAAGACATCTCGTGGTTCGTCGACTACGACCAAGTCTATTATATCGTGGTAGAGAGCATTGAGGGTTTCAACACAGACTTCTATCTCAGCGCGGCTCTGTTGCACAAATCCTGTGAGGGATTCATCTCGTGAATCCAGCGTGGTAGCTGGGATGCATGAGCAGACACATACCCCCGACCTACAAGACCAGGAACTGGCCAGCCTACAATGAAGCG
>NZ_JARAMP010000067.1:0-3094 GCF_028802875.1 Seohaeicola sp. 4SK31
AACAGCAATCCGGGTCGACCTGGACTGGGAGCGCCAGCACGCCGAGTACGAACGACAGGCCACGCGCGGCAAGGGAGAGGTGATCACCCATCGGCGCGCAGTGCAGCAAGCGCAAGACTGGCTAGCCGCGCGCCCAGCCAACGCAACACCCGTCTCCGAACCCGTACGCAACCTGATCGCAAGAAGCCAAAAACGGCTAGTGCGAGGGCAACAAGCCCTGCTCGCGGTCCTGACGACGGTCGCGCTGATCATGGCCGGCCTCTTGACCGGACTCTTCTTTCAGACGCGGGCGACCGACAAGCAAAGGATCATTGCCGAGGGCTCAGCCATCCAAGCGCGTCAGTCGTTGGGGCTATTCTATGCCGGCGAGGCCGAGCGGCTGGCAGGGGAGTTCCAGACCGATGCTGCGCTGCTGACTTTGCTGGAAGCCTCCGAGATGGCCGCATTCGAAGACAGGCCGCGGATCGAGGCGGTCTTCGCCCGCATCCTGAGCCGCGCCGAGGCTGAACGGCGCTTCACCATCCCCGGCGATTCCATTGCATTCGAGCATGCCAACACGCTCTACTATCAGGTTCCATCCGACGGTGGTCTGTGGCGACTTGACCCGCAGGTCGGTCCGATCCGCATCGCCGACTGGCCGGGCGAGCTCCTCCATACGGTCGAGGTCGCGCCACAGGAGAACTTCGATATCATCGCGGCAACCCGGACTGACGCTGGCCTAGTTCTGGCCTATGTTGATCCCATATCTGGACGACAAGGACTGCGCCTTGACATCCCAATTGCCACGCAAGAGTGGCCACAGTACATTGATATCGACATCGGCCCCGACGGAGTCGGGGTGGTCACGGTCTATCCCGATTACAACAGCATGCCTTCTGACGCCTGGGTTCGCGAAGGCACTCTTGATCAGTACTTCGCCGTTGATATTGGCGGAGGTCACTCGGCTGCCGTGGACCCAGAGGTGAATAGCAATCCGCGGCTGCGCGTTGATGCAGACGGAGGCAGTCATATTCTTGGTTGGCCCGGTCCTCGGCCGTTGAGGTTCGACTCCTCCGGTGCATTGCGTCAGGATTATTCCAAGCTGGTCGGGGATCCCGGCTTAGCACCGCATATCGACTGCCTGGCCAGGGGCTTGTATCCGACAGATCTGATCAAGGTCGCAACCCAAATGCTGGCCTTTGGCGACGACATGGACGGAATCTATGCTGAAGGGGGTTATTCAACGCCCCCAACGGGGCACTGCCTGTCGGTCGGAGGTAGCCTTGTTTTCGTCGGCACCTTCGGAACCAGCCGTGGCGGAACCACAAACATGAAATTCCTGTCCGAAGCATCGGACGGCAGTCTGAAACCTGTTCGCGAAACCCTCAAACTTTATAGTGGGCATTTTCGCCCCTCGATCCTTCAGCTTGACGATGGTCGCGTGGCACTGACCGCTCTTGATCTCAACAATATTCTGCTTTTCGAAGCGACGGATGATTACGACAGCCTCGGCACTGTCGATCCCACGTCATTCCAGTTCCCCTACCGGGTCGGCTACGCCATACTGTCTTCATCTGGCCACCTCGTCGCCTTAGAGAGGAATGATCTTGCAACACCTCTTTCTGACTTGCGGGTGACGGTACTCAATCCCGATTTCGTCCTGTCCGAGCCAGAGGGCGCAGAAAGTGGATATCTCGATCCAGATGAGCCTCATTATACAATCGTCACGACCGACACCGGCCTCGCTCTGCATAGAAACGATGGGGGCCACGCGCTTGACCTACCGTCCTTCATGAGGTCCGAAATGGCATTCACGGAGCTCACCTCTGCAGGCGCGGCTGATGTGGCCTCGTTGCTAGTGTCAGTGGATAGCCGGGCGGTAGAACGGATAACGCTCCATGAGCATGGCGGCTGGAGCAGAGAATTGTTGTTTGTAGCACCGCACCTCATTCAAACTCTGACACTGCACCCTGACAACAATCTCCTGATTGTCGGTATGTATCTGGGCGGCGGTGATGTCGAGGCTCGAGTCTGGTCGCTGGCTGACCGGCGCGAAGTGGCATTCCTTGGCGAAGCTGACAGGTGGATGAATTTCCGCATCGAAGAAGACGGATCCGTATCCCTTATACAAACCGGCGCCGTCGCGACATCGATCGCGCTGGAGGACGGACAGCTTCGGGCAGAGGAGTCCTTGGCAATGGCCTGCCGGCCAGAAGTGCCGGGCGAATGGCATACCTCTCCCTGCTGGCCCAGTCACCTTCAGGCGGCATCCACAAGCAGACCCTTGTAGATGTCACTTCCAGACCGCCTTCAACCCCTAGGTTGCTGCGGTCAATCACGGGCGACATCAGTGCACAATCTCAAAGAATCTATTGCGTGACAATAAAAAATAATGTATTAAGTACATATATAAAAGGAGATCCGCCATGCTACCTCGCTTCATCTTTGCCATGACTACTACCATCATCCTCGCCAACTTAGCAGCGGCACAAACGCTTGAAGACGAAACCAGGACGCCAGACTTAGATACCTCTGTCATGGAGTTCGAAAGCGAACCTAGCCCAAACATTCCTCCCGAGTCAGATCCTGTTTTTACAGAGACAGACCCTGTACTAACCGAGTCAGATCCTGTTTTTCCTGAATTGTATTCCACAACTAGAGGAAGAGCGATCAATGGATTTATATATGTCCCACGGGAAGCACCCAAACCGCTCAATTTCATTGGGGACAATCCCTTGTAATAACGCCCATTCCCCGGACTCGTTCCGCCAGCTGACGCTGGGCGCGGACCGGGGCTACGATAGCGCCGACTTTGCCCGCGATCTGCGGCTGGCTTGCGTCACGCCCCACGTTGAAGAAAACCCGGAATTCGGCCATCGACGGCCGCACCACGCCACATCAGGGCTACGCCCTGTCCCAGGAGCACCGAAGCGGATTTTCCTCGTTCAGAACTTAATTCTGTTCCGAGTTTGACCTTTATTTGAGCGGTTGAAGGGCTCTGTTGCACAAATCGGCTGATCGCCGAAGTTCCCCTTTCCCTGGACAGACTTATCCCACGGTCTCTGTGACGGGTATGCCGAGTGCGGTGTAGCCGTTCAGGATGGCGATGCGGACC
>NZ_JARAMP010000068.1:0-3063 GCF_028802875.1 Seohaeicola sp. 4SK31
GCCCATCTGGCGACACGCGAAACCTATGCCCGGCTTGCCGCGATTGTGGATGGTCCGGTCTATGTCAACCTGATCGACCTGCCGGACGGTCGCCTTGTGCGCGGGGTCCATGCCATCTTGCGCCAGATCTATCCGCATGTTGAGGCCGTGCAGGGCCCGGTCGAAGACGGAGGGCGCACGAACATTGTGCTTACGGCATCACAGAGGCCGCTGGCACCGATAGAGGATCTGCCCGACGACTACACGCGGGTGCAGGTCGCTCCGGGACGTGCTTTTACGGATGATCCAGGCCTTGGAAGGCCTGCCTTGTTCTGTCCGTCAGCGTGACGGACTCTCGATCCGCTCTTGCCGCGATGGTACACATTGCCTTCGTGCGGTTTCGCGCGCCATGGTCGCGAGAAGGTCCGTGCGTCACGACACCGACCACTTCTCAACGAAGTAGGCCCCCGAACCTGCGCGGTCGTATCCACTCGTTTCATCTCCCTTCGCTCGCCGCCTCGCGACGAGCGATTTGACAGAATGTCAGGGGGGCAAAATTGAATGTCGATACCCCGCCCCAAGTGGTCAAGTTTAGGCGCCGATAGCGATTGAATTTGCACCGATTGACAGCTTCTTGATCCGGTTTCCCTTTGTGCTGACCATCAAAAGCTTGTTGCCAACCACTTCGAAGGGCAGTTCGTCCGATCCCGATACGATTACGCAAACCGCTTTTGCGCCATAAAGCAGGGCGTCAGCCGCAGTCGCATAGGGTTGGACCATCGAAGAGGTCATGCAGTCCTCGCTCTCGCCGATGGCGTCTTTGTTGAAGATGACATTGAACACCCACCCGCCATGAACGCTCTCCACGGTCAGGTGCTGGAGGTTCTCTCGCACATATGAGGGGCCGAGGCCGATATCAGGGGTTTCAAAAGGAATTCGGTCCTTTTGCTTGAGAGCGTCAATTATGACGTTCAGGTAGCATTCCTCGGGTGCAGGGCAGAGGGGGAGATCGAAGGTCTTGAGTGTGAACATGGGGTCCTCCTGGTTTCAGAACAGCGGTTCGTGTCCGCTGATTGAGAAATGCGAACGATCCCGAACCGCCGGGAATCCAAAATGCCTTGACGTTACGTCAACTTGATCGACTGGATGAAGTGAGGAAAACTTGACGGAATGTTCGGAGTGCCAGAACAGCATTTGGCAGCTTCAATCACATGACGGCCATTGACCAGACAGACTGCGGCAACATCAATCTACCAGGAGGCAATGGCGAGTAGACCGCTCGGCTTGACCAGACACGAGATCAGCTAGAATTTTTTGTCTCTACCTGATATTGTTATGCACATGCAGGATGCACACAATATAGTCGATTATGCTGCAGGGCTGGGCGTGGTTCCATCGAGCATCGATCTCAAGCGGATCGATGTGACAAAGAACATGCGACGTTTCTATCGCATGAGCCTGCAGCCGGATCTGTTCGGAGGTGTCGACCTGGTTCGGGAATGGGGCAGGATTGGGTTTCGGGGCCAATGGCTCATCGAACGCCACCCCGGAGAAGATGAAGCGTTATCGGCGATGCTGAAGCTCGAAACTGCCAAACGCAAGCGAGGCTATGGCTCAATCCCCGCGGCTTCGAAGGGCTGACCTTGTTCTCCGGCCTAGGGCACTGCTTTTGAGCGCCAGGATGCATCGCTGCGCGTGCGTAGAGAGCGTGACCAATGGCCCGCCGCTCAACCCTCACCGCCGTTCTGAAGCACCGCAGTCATAGAGAGCTGTTCCCGACGCGCTGTCTGGGAAACCGACCTGTCATTGCCCGGCATCGACTACTGCACGCTTTTGGTGCCTCCATGCGCACTTCTGTGCGCCGGGTCGAGGCTGGCCTGATCGCCCGTTCTTCAGCGCCTTGGATCGCGGCTTCCCTGTCGCAATGTTCTCGAGCCATTCGCCCAACCGGTCGGTTGATCAGAAAATCTCGTTATCTCGTTTCCGGATTTCGGAACTCAGATCCATTTAAATTCCACGTGCCACTTCCGGCACGCAACCTCCCACAGAAGGGGATACCCATGGGACTTGATGTGTTTTTTGGCGTGCCAGGAGAAGAAGACTCTGTCTTCTATCTGCGCAATCACAGTGACTTCTTTGAGCTGATGTGCACGCCGGAGCCTGAGCCAATCGACTCAGACTATACTGACTTCGCGGTCTCGCCAGAGATGATTGAACGAATGGAAGACCAGCTTCTGGATAACCTTGAGGAAGCAGGTCTGACCCTGGATGTGGTGCCGGAAACGCTGCCTGATGAGTTCCACGGCTGGGACGCGCGGGAGATGGATTGGGAAGACCTTCTCCCATGCTATCTGCGTATCCTTGAGGATTTAGGGGCCTTAGTGGATCAGCACGGCTACTTGATATGCGGTTGGAGCGCCTGATTCCGACACTTACTCGGTCTATCGCAGTTCAAGAAGACGTTCTGCGGCTCGAATGCGATCATGCTTTCGGGCCGCGGGACCACAGGTATAGCGTTGTGATCCGGACGTCGCCGCTGGGCTGGCTTGTCTGGGCGGATACACCGGGGTTCTGGACGCTGGTCGGTGCCTCCGTGATCGTGGTGAGCGGTATCTTCATTGTCTGGCGGGAGAGCCGCCAGGCGACGTGATTTGCAAGTCACCGTTGCTACGCGCGCGTGTTCTCGGGTTGTGCATCATGGGCTGTAGTCAATTTGGTGCCAGTATGGCGAGCGGGGATAGAACGACTTAGTATCTGCGTTATCAAAAGGGCAGATGTGGGGAGCGACAATGGAGCAAGGCCCTAAAACAGCGCTTGTGCTTCAAGGCGGCGGTGCGCGCGGCGCGTATCATGTGGGCGTCCTCAGGGCTTTGGCTGAGATCACCGGGGCACGGCGCTCCCCATTCCAGATCGTTTGTGGATCTTCAGTTGGCGCAATCAATGCCGCGTCCATCGGTGTTACGGCAAATGATTTTCAGCGGGGCACAAAGCACCTGTCGTCCCTCTGGCGCGGTTTGAGATGCGACGCAATCTATAACACGGACGCCTTGTCGCTGCTGCTGTCAACTGGGCGCTTGGCCAGCA
>NZ_JARAMP010000069.1:0-3017 GCF_028802875.1 Seohaeicola sp. 4SK31
AACAGCAATCCGGGTCGACCTGGACTGGGAGCGCCAGCACGCCGAGTACGAACGACAGGCCACGCGCGGCAAGGGAGAGGTGATCACCCATC
This sequence comes from Seohaeicola sp. 4SK31, assembly GCF_028802875.1. Classification (NCBI taxonomy): domain Bacteria; kingdom Pseudomonadati; phylum Pseudomonadota; class Alphaproteobacteria; order Rhodobacterales; family Roseobacteraceae; genus Seohaeicola; species Seohaeicola sp. 4SK31. The sequence continues at coordinate 93 of NZ_JARAMP010000069.1, forward strand.
GGCGCGCAGTGCAGCAAGCGCAAGACTGGCTGGCCGCACGCCCAGCCAACGCAACACCCGTCTCCGAACCCGTACGCAACCTGATCGCAAGAAGCCAAAAACGATTGAGGCGCAATACTCGGCTTGCGCTGGTGGCATTGTTCAGCGTTTTGCTGGCAGCCGGCGGCGGACTCTTGAAATATCAGGCCCAGCAGGCCGAAAATGCCAAGGCGCGTGTGGACGCGCTGGTGGCACTGGCGGGATCCCGGGTGGAGTCTGATCCGATCGATGCGCTCAAGCTCGTTCTCGCCGCCTGGCCAAGTTCTGCGGATGGGGTATTCCCGCAATCTTCTCTGGCGTTCAGGGCAATCACATCCGCAATCTCCGCAACCCGTCCTCACGTGATCATGGGCGGGCATGAGGGCAGTGTCTACAGTGTCGCGGCCTCCCCCGATGGCACACGGCTGGTGAGCGGCAGCCAGGACGGCACTTTGCGGCTCTGGGATGCCCAGAGCGGGGCGCCGTTGAGCGATCCATTGCGCGGGCATGAGGGCTGGGTCACTAGCGTTGCCTTCTCCCTTGATGGCACACGGCTGGTGAGCGGGGGCAGTGACGGCACTTTGCGGCTCTGGGATGCAAAGAGCGGGGTGCCCTTGCTAGATCCGTTGCGGGGGCATGAGGGCTTGGTCACTAGCGTAGCCTTCTCCCCCGATGGCACACGGCTGGTGAGCGGCAGCCAGGACTACGCTTTGCGGCTCTGGGATGCCCAGAGTGGAGCGCCCTTGGGCGATCCATTGCGGGGGCATGAGAGCTGGGTCACTAGCGTTGCTTTCTCCCCCGATGGCACACGGCTGGTGAGCGGCAGCTGGGACAGCACTTTGCGGCTCTGGGATGCCCAGAGCGGGGCATCCTTGGGCGATCCATTGCGCGGTCATGAGGGCTTTGTCACTAGCGTTGCCTTCTCCCCCGATGGGACACGGCTGGTGAGCGGGGGCGGTGACGGCACTTTGCGGCTCTGGGATGCCCAGAGCGGGGCGCCCTTGGGCGATCCATTGCACCGGCATAAGGACGGGGTCGGCAGTGTCGCGGTCTCCCCCGATGGCACACGGCTGGTGAGCGGCAGCCAGGACGGCACTTTGCGGCTCTGGGATGCCCAGAGCGGGGTGCCCTTGGGCGATCCATTGCACGGGCATGAGGACGGGGTCAGCAGTGTCGCGTTCTCCCACGACGGCACGCGGCTGGTGAGCGGGGGCGGTGACGGCACTTTGCGGCTCTGGGATGCGCAGAGCGGGGTGCCCTTGGGCGACCCACTTCGCGGGCATGAGACCGGGATCAGCAGTGTCGCGGTCTTCCCCGATGGCATGCGGCTGGTCAGCGGCAGCTGGGACGGCACTTTGCGGCTCTGGGATGCCCAGAGCGGGGCATCCTTGGGTGATCCACTGCCCGGGCATGAGGGCGGGGTCAGTAGTGTAGCGGTCTTCCCCGATGGCATGCGGCTGGTGAGCGGGGGCGGTGACGGCACTTTGCGGCTCTGGGATGCCCAGAGCGGAGTGCCCTCGGGCAGCGATCCATTGCCCGGGCATGAGACCGGGATCAGCAGTGTCGCGGTTTCCCCCGATGGCACACGGCTGGTCAGCGGCAGCTGGGACGGTACTTTGCGGCTCTGGGATGCCCAGAGCGGGGTGCCCTCGGGCAGCGATTCATTTTGGGGGCATGAGGACGGGGTCAGCAGTGTAGCGTTCTACCCCGACGGCACGCAGCTGGTGAGCGGGGGAACTGATGATGGCAATTTTGGTACTTTGCGGCTCTGGGATGCGCAGAGCGGGGCGCCCTTGGGCGGCGATCCGTTTGGCGGGCATGAGGATCGGGTCAACAGCGTTGCCATCTCTTCCAACGGCACGCGGCTGGTGAGTGGCAGCTCGGATGGCACTTTGCGGCTCTGGGATGCGGAGAGCGGAGTGGAATTAGCTGTGCTGTTGCCCGGGCATGAGAGCATTGTCACTGGTGTCGCCATCTCTTCCAACGGCACGCGGCTGGTGAGTGGCAGCTCGGATGGCACTTTGCGGCTCTGGGATGCCCAGAGCGGGGCATCCTTGGGTGAGCCGTTTTGGGGGCATGAGGATCGGGTTACCAGTGTCGCGTTCTCCCCCGATGGCACACGGCTAGTGAGCGGAAGCGATGACAGCACTTTACGGCTCTGGGGCAACTTGCCTCCCGGCAATATTCTGCAAGTGGCATGCCGCTACCTACCTATAGTCGATGGCCGTCCCGACACCTCAACCGATGGCCTTGCCGACGAGATTGGCATCGAAAACCTGACCCTACCACAGGACTGCGACAGCTACGATCCGCCGTTTAACTGACCTGCCTCGATGATAAGGATTGTGAGAGCTGCGGCGCAAAAGCGTAACACGAAAGTGGCAGAAAATCTCACGCAGCAGCCAGATGTTGGATGTCACTGAGAACTGATGGGGTGGATACCCCCTCCCGACGGCATCGCAATGTGCAAAGGTGATGTGGGTCACATCACAAGAAGGAGGAAGTGTCCATGACAGAATTTACCATCGTTGGGCAGCTGGATTTGGCAAAGCGGGTTTTCCAAGTTGCATAGTGCAACGGCCCATGTTGGCGTTGCTATTCGCAAGAAACTGTCACGTGGTCAGTGGGCGAATTGTTTGGGCTCATCGTGTATCTGAAGGTCTTGCCAGCGATTGTCCTATGGGTTTTTTCCAAACGCTAAAACAACGCCGCAGCTCTTTGGTGGGATCGCTGACTTTCAATGAAGTTTGGACAAAACTAAGTCGTTTCTGTCCAAAACAAAATCGACATGGTGTGATTGCGGCGGTCGCTCTCCAGTGGCGAACGAGGTCCGGTATGTTGGCCTCATGTATATAAGGCGTGAGGAGAACGACCTATGGAACATTATGCTGGTTTGGATGTGTCACT
>NZ_JARAMP010000006.1:0-183520 GCF_028802875.1 Seohaeicola sp. 4SK31
ACGACATTGGAGACGATCCACCACCGAAAACCATCATGAGGCGCAATGCGTGACCTCGGAGAGAACCATGACCCCGAACGGACAGATCGCTAGCCCACTTGACATAGCCGCAATCAGAGAACCATTCCTGATCGTAGGAGTAGTTGGAATTGAACAGCGGGACGAGGCCGATCTCTTCCGCCTCTGGCCGGATCAGTTCGGCATAGGCCGCGTCCATCTCGATCTGGTTTTCAAGGTTGATGGCGGCCGGGTAGAGCGAGGTCACCCGGTAGCAGGGCAAACGCTCGTCAGCCGGAATCCAACTGATATCGGACACGCCCCCCTGCATGGCATCCACGCCTTCGGACCAGCCGTGAAGGGTGGAGGACGGGAAAATCTGCACCTCGACGGTGCCGCCTGTCTTTTCATTCACCAGATTGGCGAAATGCACGAACCCGTCATAGCGGACATCGGATTCGTTGACATAGGTAGACAGGCGAATGGTGGTGTCGGCTGCCTGAGCAGCGACCGAGGCTGCGGCCAGCAGGCCCGCCGCAGGAAGAACGGTTTTCCATGAGAACGTCATGTCATACTCCTTGGTGTTGGGATCACGAGGCCGTTTGTCCGACCCTCTTTGCTATGGCGCATTGTCACCTGCCGATTCGGCTACGGCCCGCGGCAAGGCATGATTTGATGCTACGCGCGCGGCGGCGGATCAGGCCAATTCAAATGAAACATCAAACTATTCCGATCTTGCATGACCCCGCATCGCTGCCTAGCATCACCCAAAAGGGAGGGGCGCGATGGATATCAACTGGCTTGGCGACTTTGTCTGTCTTGGGCGGACGCTGAATTTCACCCGCGCCGCCGAAGAACGGAACATTACCCAATCCGCCTTTAGCCGCCGCATCCGCTCGCTGGAAAACTGGATCGGTGTGCCACTGATCGACCGCGCCAATTATCCGGTTCAGCTATCGCCGGCAGGACGGCAATTCCTGCCGATTGCCCAACAGGCGCTGGCCAACCTGACCGATGCACGCCAGGCCATCCGCGAGGCGGAACGCGGCAACGCGTCATTCCAACGCTTTGCCGCCCTGCACGCCATTTCGGTCAATTACCTGCAACCAAGGCTGGCCGATTTCGAATCCCGCCATCCTGAACTGCGGACGCGGGTGCTGTCGGACACCCTGCCCGCCTGTTGCCAGTTGCTGACCGAAGGGGCCTGCGAATTCCTGCTCTATTACCGGCATCAAGACGTGGCCCCGATCCTTGATGAGACCCGTTTCGTGAGAAAGGACATCTGCACCGAAAAGCTGATCCCTGTGGCGCTCCATGATGCGGCGTCCAAGGAAGGATGGCGGCTGCTGGCAGATGGGGATCGCGCGGTGCCCTACCTCAGCTATGAGCCGAACACCTTTCTTGGCACTGTGGTGGATCGCACCATCGGCAATCGCGGCACGGCCCTGTCGATCCGCTATATGGATTCGCTGGCCGAGGCGCTGAAGCGGCGCGCGTTGATGGGGGCCGGGGTGGCATGGCTGCCGGAGTTTTCGATCCAGCAGGAACTCAAGGACGGAACGCTTGTGAAGATGGGCAATGACAGCTGGACAGCAAAACTGACCATCTCGCTGTTCTGCTCGATCGAGCGGCTGGACGGTATGGGTCGGATGATCTGGGACGAATTCTAGACGCTGGCAGACATTCCGATCAGTGCATCCCAAGCTTGCAGGGTGCCGCTGCGCGCCTCGTCGGACAAGCGGATCAGGCGGATATCCAAAGCATAGTCGGGGCCTGCCATGTCAGGCTTGAGCAACCGCCCCGCCTCCAGATCCGCCGCCACCAGTGACAGGGGCAGCCATGCAATGCCGATCCCGTTCAGCGCATAGTGATAGGCCGCCAGCGTCAATGCGGTTTCCGCGCGACGGTTGATGGTGCGCCCCTGTGGCAAGCCGGCCCACAGCCTCCTCTCGACCAATTCGCCCAGAAAGACGTCGGACGGATAGCCGATGACCGGCAGTTCATCCTCCAGCGTCTCTGCGAGGGCGGGCAGGCAGACGGGCACCAGCGTCTCGCGCCCGATGCGCCGTTCGATCAGGCCCGAGCGTTCAAGATCCCGGGCGTCTTCGGGATGATCATAGGTCACGACCATATCCGCCACGCCCGAGATCAATTGCAGCAGACATTCATCGCGATTACCTGACCGCACCCGCACGGACGACCAGCCCAATTCTGTCAGATGTTTCACCAGACCCGGCGAGATCGTTGCCGTGATCGCATGCTGGCAGGCCAAGGTCACGATCCGCCCTGCCCCTTTTGCCGAAGCCCGCAGATCGCCGCGCAAACTGCGCATGTCCTGCGCCAGTCGCCTCAACGCAGGCTCTTGCCCGCGCAGGGCTGGCAGCAGCACCACAGGCTTGCGTCGCCTGTCGAACAGCGGCGCGCCAAGCCCCTCTTCGATGGCGCGGATGCGCCGGGTAAAGGCGGACTGTGTGATGTTGCGCCGCTCGGCCGCCCCTACGAAAGAGCCTGCGTCCAACACCGCCAAGATATCATCAAGCCAGTCATGATTCATGCAACAACGCTAGCCACGCCCCCCTCAACTTGCAACCTGTGCAATTTATCTTGCGAAACTCGCATTAGATCGGGCCAGATATCCCGGCTATAAGTCACATGACGCAACACGAAAGGCCCACCCCATGCATCTTGCCCGCTTTCCCCGCCGTTTTCTTGCTCATCTTCCGACGCCTCTGGAACGGCTTGACCGGCTGAGCGCCGAACTGGGCGGTCCTGAGATCTGGATCAAGCGCGACGATTGCACGGGCCTGTCCACGGGCGGCAACAAGACCCGCAAGCTGGAATTCCTGATGGCCGAAGCCGAGCTTGAAGGGGCCGACATGGTCATGACCCAAGGGGCTACCCAGTCGAACCACGCCCGCCAGACAGCCGCTTTCGCCGCAAAGATGGGTATGGCCTGCCATATCCTGCTGGAGGATCGGACAGGCTCGAACGACAGCAACTACAACCACAACGGTAACGTGCTGCTGGATCACCTGCATGGGGCCACCACCGAGAAGCGCCCCGGCGGCGGCGACATGAATGCCGAGATGGAGGCGGTGGCCGACCGCTATCGCGCGCAGGGGCGCAAGGTCTATACCATCCCCGGCGGCGGCTCGAACCCGACAGGGGCACTGGGTTATGTCAACTGCGCTTTCGAGATGCTGGCCCAGTTCAATGATCGCGGGTTGCGGGTGGATCACATCGTCCACGCTACCGGATCGGCCGGCACGCAAGCCGGGTTGATCACCGGATTGAAGGCCATGAATGCGGGCATCCCGCTTTTGGGTATCGGAGTGCGGGCGCCAAAGCCCAAGCAGGAAGAGAACGTCTACAACCTTGCCGTCAAGACAGCCGAAAAGCTGGGCTGCCCGGGCGTCGTCGCCCGCGAGGATGTCGTCGCCAATACCGACTATGTCGGACAGGGCTATGGTATCCCGACCCCAGACGGGATGGAGGCGCTGCGCATGTTCGCCGAGCTGGAGAGCATCCTGCTGGACCCGGTCTATTCCGCCAAGGGCGCGGCGGGCTTCATCGACCTGATCCGCAAGGGCCAGTTCAAGAAGGGCGAGCGGGTGGTATTCCTGCATACAGGCGGGGCAGCAGCTCTCTTCGGCTATGACAAGGCGTTTGACTTTGCCGACCGCTGGGTCACCGCCTGACGCAATACGGGCCAAGGAACTGACGTGATGATCGGACAGGCACAGGCGCTTTGGCGCAGCCATACGCGTGGCCTGATGGTGGCTGTGCTGGTGGCCGTCGCATCGGCCTTTCTGGCGGAACATTATGGCGCGCCTGTGATGCTGTTTGCCCTGCTGATCGGCATGGCACTGCATTTTCTGGCCGCGGACCCCACCTGCGCGCCGGGTCTGGATTTCGCGGCCAAGACGATACTGCGTCTGGGTGTGGGCCTGTTGGGTCTGCGCCTGACAGTCAGTGACATCCAGACCGTGGGCGTGGTCCCGGCTCTTGCCGTGATCGGGTTCGTCATCGTGACCTTCGCCTGCGGCGTGGTTCTGGCGCGGCTTCTGGGCCGTCGCGCCGCCTTTGGCATGCTGGCAGGAGGCTCTGTCGCGATCTGCGGCGCCTCGGCGGCGCTGGCCATCGCCTCGGTCCTGCCCCACCGCCCCGAACGTGAGACAGACACACTCTTTGTCGTCATCGCGGTAACCGTCCTGTCCACGGTCGCGATGATTGCCTATCCGATCCTGTTCACGGCGCTGGGTTTGTCGCATCAGGAAAGCGGTTTCCTGATCGGGGCCACGATCCACGATGTGGCCCAGGTCGTGGGCGCGGGCTATTCCATCAGCGATGAGGCGGGCGTCATCGCCACCTTCGTCAAAATGCTGCGCGTGGCGCTGTTGCCGGTCGTCATGTTGATCGTGATGCTGAGCTTCAGCAACGCGCAAAGCCAACGGCTGCATCTGCCGTGGTTTCTGGTCATGTTCGTCGGGCTGGCCATCCTTGGCAACACGGGGGTGATCCCGCAGGCCGTCACAACCGTTGCCGCCGACACATCGCGCTGGTGTCTGGTTGTGGCCATCTCGGCCTTGGGCGTGCGCACCAGCCTTGCCGAAATCGCACGCGTGCGCCCCTCCTATGGCGGGCTTATCCTTGCTGAAACGCTGATCCTTTTGGGGATCGCTCTTCTGTTCGTGTATATGATCGGCCTCAACACAGCCTGATCGCGCAGCGAGGATCCGGCCTGCGCGGGCCAATGCAACACCCCATGTCCATCGGTCTGGTCAGACTGGCGCCCAGAGCTTGACGACGGCGATGCACAGACCAAGCAAGACCAGCGTTTCGATGAATACGATGGCCAGATGGCCCCCACCAACCACGGTCAAAGCCTTGATCGAAGTCTTGACCCCGAGTGCCGCGATGGCGACCACAAGGCAAGCGCGTGACAGCGTGTCCACATAGCTGACAAATATGGCGGGCAATTCAAACAGGCTGCCAAGGCTGACCAGCAGGATGAACAGAACCATGAACCATGGAAGCAGGGGGATGCTGTCTTGCGCCGCCGCGTTGCCTGTCATCCGCAGCACCAGAACGACAAGGATCAGCACAACAGGCAGCGTCGCCACGCGGAAGAGTTTCACGATGGTCGCCATCTCGCCTGCGGGGTCGGACACGCTGAACCCGGCCCCCACCACCTGCGCGACATCGTGGATCGTGGCGCCGATCAGAAAGCCCTGTTGCAGTTCGTTGAACCCAAGAGCCTGAAACAACAGTGGATAGGTGACCATCGCGATGGTCGACAGCGCAGTCACGGCCATGACGGTGAACAGTGTATTGCGCTCGGTCTTGTCATTGTGCGGGATCACGGCTGCAATCGCCATCGCCGCCGAGGCACCGCAGATCGCCACGGCCCCGCCCGTCAACAAGGCGAAACGCCATTGGCGGCGGAACAGGGGGCTTGCCACGAAGCCGGCCCCGATGGTCAGCGTGATCAGGCCCAAGACGGTGCCCGCCCCGGTGAAACCGATCTGCGCCACATCCTCGAAGGCGATGCGGATTCCCAGAAGCCCAACTCCCAGCCGCAGGATGAATTTCGCCGCCAGATCCGTTCCTGCGCGACAGGGACCGTCCGTGTGCAGAAAGTTGAAGGCCATGCCCAGCAGCAAGGCAAACAACATGACCGGAGCGCCGTAATTTGAGCCCAGAAAGCTGGCGGCGGCGCCTATCGTCGCGCTGAGAAGGAGGCCGGGAGCATGGGCAGCGGCGCGGCTATACCAGTGCTGCACTGCAAACATTCAAGAACCCTCGCACCGCCGAAGAGGGGCGCGGACAGTCGCCGCACCCCGGTTCAAAAGAAATCGTCTCAGGCCGAGCGGTAGAGCTTGGTCATCGAGAATTCGCGGTGCCCCAACGCTTCGGCAGAGGTCATGCGGCCATTGGCGGTGCGCTTGATCATCCCGATCAGTGCATCACCCGCCTGATCTATGGTCATGTCGCGCCGCAACACGCCGGTTACATCTACGTCGATATGTTCCGACATGGTGCGCAGGGTGCGCGGGTTGCCCGATATCTTGATGACCGGAACAATGGGGTTGCCAACCACATTGCCCTGCCCGGTGGGGAAGGTGTGGATCACATAGCCCGCTGCCGCCATCAGCGTCACACATTCAGCCGCCGCCGAAGACGTATCCATGAAGTAGAGCCCGTTGCCCTTGGCCGGTGCTTCCGCCGGTTCCAGCACGTCGATGTAGGTCGAACTGCGACCGATCTTCTCAAGGTTGCCCAGCGCCTTTTCCTCGATGGTGGTCAGACCACCCAGAATGTTGCCTTTGGTGGGCTGGCTGTCCGACAGATCCGATGTCTTGAAAGGTTCGATCACCTCGTCCTGATAGGCTTGAAAGGTCCTCATGAACTTCTCGGCCGCTTCCGGCGTTGCCGCGCGCTTGGCACAGATATGTTCGGCTCCGGTGATTTCCGAGGTTTCGCCGAAACAACCGTAAAGACCGTGCGGCAGCAGCTTGTCATACATGTTGCCCACCGTGGGGCAGGAAGACAGGCCGGTGGTGGTATCGCTTTCACCGCATTTGGTGGAGACCCACAGATCGGTCAGCGGGCAGTCTTCTTTCTGCAATTCGCTGGCCCAGTGGACATATTCCTTGGCTTTCCAGCTGGCACGGCGGATCGTCTCGAAATCGCCATTCTGTTCGATCCAGAAACCCTCGACGGGCTTGCCGGTCTTGGCGATGCCTTCGACGATGATCCGGGTCCACTCGGGTTCGATCCCGATGACCACGACTGCCGCGACGTTGGGGTTGGCACCCGTGCCGATGATCGTGCGGAAATGCAGATCCAGATCCTCGCCGAACTGGAGACGGCCATAGGCATGCGGGATCGCCATCGTGCCCTTGACGTTGTTGGCCACCGCCTCGCAGGCGGCGTTCGAGATGTCATCGACGGGCAGGATCAGCACATGGTTGCGCACACCGACGCGACCATTCTCGCGACGCCATGCCTTGACCATGTCTTGCGTGAAATCAAATGCCATTGGAATGCCCCCCTTACCAGCGCTTGGTTTTCAGATTGTGGGTGTGAACATGGCCGCCCACCTCAGCGGGTCCGACCATCTTGCCGATGTCCTCGCCGTATTTGATGATCGTGTCACCGGCGGACAGCGCCTTGAGCGCGACCTTGTGGCCGATCGGAATGTCGGCCTTGGCGGTCAGTCGAAAGTCCGAATTATCCTCGGTGCAGACGCACAGCATCTGGGTGCCGGCTTCCAGCCCCTCGACCACGACAACACCGACATTGTCGGCCTTGTCATGAACAAGAAGATGGGGGTGGGTGTTTGCAGTCATCAGTCTCTCTCCCTTGGTCGTGGATATCGTGATGGCTCCGCAGGCGTGCCGCGACGACACGCGGCCTGTTCGGTGCGCGCAGTAGACGTGTTTGATAATTTCTTTAAACTATATAGTTTATATGTTTCAGACAAGTCAACGCTACCTTGCAGCTTTCTGCTTGGGTTTTCCCGCAGGCTTGGCTTTAACGGGAAGAGCGCGTGTTTTTTCGGAGGAACAGATGTCCTTGCGGCCCGTCTCACAGCCCCTGCACAGGCAGTTGCGCGATCTGATGCTGGCGCGGATCGAATCGGGGGAATGGTCGCCCGGCACCTATCTGCCATCCGAGACTCGATTGGCCGAGGATTACGGCGTGGCTGTCGGCACCCTGCGCAAGGCGCTGCTGGATCTGGCGGCCGAAGGTGTGGTGGTGCGGCGTCAGGGCAAAGGCACGGTCGTGACCAGCCATGACAGCGACGCGGTGCTGTTTCGCTTTTTCAACCTGCGCCGCGCCGATGGCAGCACGCTGCGCCCGGAAAGCCGGGTCTTGTCGCGCCAGCGCCGATCGGCAAGCGAAGCGGAGGTTGCCTCGCTTGGCCTGTCCGCCGCTGCCGAAGTGGTCTGCATCACCCGTGTGCGCGACGGCGACGGAATTCCGATTATATTCGAACATATAATTCTGGACGCAGACCGCTTCGGCCCAATGGAAACAACGCCCGAGGTTCTGCCCAACACGCTATATCAGCTGTATCAGGCACAGTTCGGCGCCACCGTCCACCGCGCGCGCGAAACGATTACGGCGGCCAGCGCCACAGGCGCATGCGCCGTCGAACTGGGTGTCGCGGAAGGCACGCCGCTTCTGCATATCCGGCGTATCGCGCTGGATTACAACAATGCGCCTATCGAGCTGCGACTGTCATGGGTGACCACTGCTGCGCTGCACTATCAGACCGAGGTTTGACACCCTTTGCCTTAAGACAGTTCGAGAACGATTTTTGCTGCATTCACCCGGCCTGCGTCCAGATCGGCAAAGGCAATGGCCCCATCGCAAAGGGGCCGCACCTCGACCCAGCCCAGATCGCCTAATCGACCGTCACCCAGCGCGGCAAGGGCGGCGGCAAAGTCATCTGGCGTATAGCAATAGGACCCACTTACCGTGATCTCCTGCAGGGTGATGCGGCGGATGTCATAACCCTCGTTGCCGGGCAACAGCCCGACATGCACGATCACCCCGCCGGGACGCACCAGCCGCGAGGCGTCGCGCCGGGTGGCCACAGCCCCGACAGCGTCGATGATCAGGTCAAAGGCATCCGGGCCGGGGTCTTGCGCCGTGGGATCGAAGGCGGTGATCCCCTCTTCCCGCGAGACGCTGGCCCGTCGACCGGCATGAGGCTCGGCCACATGCACGCTGCCCGCCCCCATCAGCCGCGCCACCAGCGCGGCACCAAGGCCGATCGCCCCGCCGCCCTGCACCAGAACGCGAGGGGCGTCCTCACCCAGTTTTTCCATTCCGATCCGCACCGCATGCCATGACACGGCTACAGGCTCGGACAGCGCGGCGTGGCGCAGACTCAACCCTTCCGGCACAGGCAGCAGGTTGCGTTCCGGGATGCTGACATATTCCGCGAAAGCACCGGGGCGTGACGGCATGGAGATGATGACACGGGTCGGCGACAGATGCGGCCGCCCGGCCCGCGCCACAGGACAGTCCGGGTCCACCACCAGCGGGTTGATCGCTACGGCCTCGCCCTTGCGCGGACCTGCGGCGACCAGCCCCGCCGCCTCGTGACCCAGGATCAGCGGGGCGGGGCGGCGGTCGTCATGGCCGTGATAGGCGTGCATATCCGACCCGCAGATCCCCACCGCCCGCACCGCAACCAGCACCTCACCCGGCGCGGGCACAGGGTCGGGTTGCCCGGTCCAGATCATCGTGTTGGGTCCGGTATAAAGCAGCGCCTGCATCCCATCCCTCCTTCTGTTATTTCGCGGTGAATCCGCCATCCACGTAAAGGGTCTGGCCGGTGACATAGGCCGAGGCTTCCGCGCAGAGGAAAACCGTGGCCCCGGCCAGATCGTCCAGCGCACCATTGCGGCCAATCGCCGTGCGCGCCGCATTGGCAGCAGCCAGATCGGGGTCGCCGAATACGGGGGCGGTCAGCGGCGTGGGGAAAAAACCCGGCGCGATGGCATTGCAGGTGATCCCCTGCCCCGAGAATTCCTGCGCCATGGCGCGGGTCAGTTGCACGATTCCACCCTTGGCCGCACCATAGGGCGCGGAATTGGGAAAGGCGCGTTGCGATTGCAGGGATGCGAGGTTCAGCACCCTGCCCCAGCCACGCGCCGCCATGCCCGGGGCAAGATGTTGCACCAGAAAGAAGGGGGCACGCAGATGCAGCGCCATGTGCAGGTCGAATGTCTGCGGCGAAACCTCTGCATAGGGCTGGCGCAGATTGACGCCTGCGGCATTGACCAGAATGTCGATCTCGCCCGCGTCACGGGCCAGTCGCGCAATGACATCCGCGTCAGTCAGGTCAGCAGGATGGGCATGGGCCTTGATCCCCTCGGCCTCCAACTCCGCGCGGGCCCTTTCCAAGGCATCTGCGGATCTCGCCACCAGATGCACCGTTGCCCCCTGCTGTCCCAGTGCGCGCGCCATGGCAAGACCAATCCCGGAATTGCCGCCCGTGATCAGGGCCGCCCGCCCTGTCAGGTCGAACAGGTGATCAAGCCTTTGCATCCGCACCTCCTTTCGCCACGGCATCGCAGGCCATGATCAGCAGATCCGCCACCAGATCGCAGTCCTGCGCCGTCAGACCCAAGGGGATGCGGATATCGCAGAGCGTGGCCTGCACCGCACAGGCGTGCGGCACGCTGGTTGCATCTGCACCGGCCCAATGTGGCGGGGCGGATGTGTAGCCTTCGGCCTTGGCCCGACCGAACCACTTCACCATCACGCCCTTGTCACGCGCCTTCTGCACGAAGTCCGCCATGGAAACCGGATCGAAGGCCGGCAACCTGAACTGGATCGAGCTTTGGGCATAGGCTTCGGCCTGCGGGCGGCGCGGCAGGGCAAAGGCGGGATGCGCCGTCAGACGGGCGGCGATCCGATCATGGCTGGCGTTCCAATCGGCAACCCTTGTGGCCAGCAGCGGTAGTTGAGGCAAGGCCAGCGCTGCGACCAGATCCGACATGCGCATACTGTAATTGCCGCAAACGCCGCGCCATCTGTCCATCACGGCGGCTTCGGGCACCGTGCCGTTCTGGGCATAAAGCATGTAGCTGCCCGAATGGAGGATCGCCCGCGCGGCAAGGTCGGGATCATCCGTCACCAGCATCCCGCCCTCGCCCGCATTCACGTGCTTGGACGATTGGAAGCTGAAACATCCCGCCAGACCGAATGTCCCTGTCGGACGCCCCGCCCAGGATGCACCCAGCGTATGGGCGCAATCCTCGATGAAGGTGATATCCTCGGCGTTACAAACCTCGGCCAGCGTTTCCATGTCGCAGACATGGCCCCGCATATGTGACAAGAGCAGATGCCGTGCCCCGCTGGCGCGCGCCTTGGCGCGCAGATCGTCAAGGTCGATGGTCAGGTCATCCGTGATCTCGACCAGAACCGGGACGGCCCCGATGTGGTCCAGCGCGCCCGGCACCGGACCAAGGGTAAAGGCGTTCATCAAGACCGGATCGCCATGCTGCACCCCGGCCACCTTGAGAGCCAGAAACATCGCCGCCCCGCAGGAATTGACCGCCACGGCAAAGCGCCGCCCGCTGAGCGCTGCGAAGGCGCGCTCCAATGCGGCGACCGGGCCGGGGGCACCGCCGGCTTCGCCATAGCGGTGCAATCTGCCAGAGGACATGAGCGCCAGAACATGCGCCTGCGCCTGAGGCGGAATGTCGGGCGGTTGCCCAAGATCAGGAACCGCGCCCATGGGATCAGGGCATCGACTTGACGGGGGCACCAAGATCGAAATTGTGCCCCGGATAGTATTTGTTCATCCGCACATCGGCGGTGCGGGCATGCGCCTCCATCCCTTCCAGCCGCGAGATGCGCGCGGTATGCAGCGACAACACCTTGCAGGCGTCGCGATCCGCCTTCTGCCATGTCAGCGGCTTGAGGAACTTGTGCACCGAAAGCCCGGCCGAATAGCGCGCGGCGTATTTCGTGGGCAGGATGTGGTTCGGACCCGAGCATTTGTCGCCAAAGGCCACGGTCGTTTCCTCGCCCACGAACAGTGATCCGTAATTTGTCAGGTTCGCCATCCACCAATCCAGATCGGCGCAATGCACCTCAAGATGTTCCGAGGCGTATCTGTCGGACACCTCGACCAGTTCCTCGCGGGTGTCGCAGAGGATCACCTCGCCGTAATCGCGCCATGCGGAATCCGCCGCGTCGCGGGCGGGTTCGGGCAGCGTGGCAATCAACTCGGGCACCCGCGCGATCACAGTCTCGGCTAGCGCCTTGTCGGTGGTGAACAGCCATGCCGGAGACTCGTGCCCATGCTCGGCTTGTCCGATCAGGTCTGTGGCGACGATCTCGGCATCAGCGGTCTGGTCAGCCAGAATCCCGATCTCGGACGGTCCCGCAAAGACGTCGATCCCCACCTTGCCGAACAGCATCCGCTTGGCCTCGGCCACGAACTTGTTGCCGGGCCCCACGATCACATCGGCAGGTTTGCCGGTGAACAGGCCGTAAGCCATGGTCGCAATCGCCTGCACGCCACCCAAGGTCATGACGATGTCGGCACCGGCCTGGTGCATCGCGTAGAGCACGTAAGGATGCATCCCGCCGCCTCGATACGGGGTCGAGCAGGCGACCACGGTCTTGACCCCGGCCGCTTTGGCGGTGACCACGGACATGCATGCGGATGCGATATGCGCGTAGCGTCCGGTGGGCACATAGCAGCCCGCCACGTTGCAGGGCACCCATTTCTGACCGACTGTCAGGCCCGACGGCATGGTCATCTGGAAATCGCGCACAGAATCCTTCTGGGCCAGCGCAAAGGTGCGGACCTGTTCGACGGCAAAGGCGATGTCTTCCTTGACCTGCTGCGGCACGTCGGCAGCCCGCGCCTCCATTTCCTCGCGCGTGACAACGATGGCACCGTCCCACTTGTCCAGTTGCAGCGCATAGGCGCGCACCGCATCCTCGCCTTCGGCCTCGATGCGGGCCAGCATCTCGGATACGACCTGCTGGGCATTGGCTGACTCGGTTTCCGGGGTCTTGTTCGCTTTTTTCAGATAGGTGATCGCCATCTTGGCCTCGTCATCCCTTGGGTTGGAACCTGCCGCCATCACGGGCGGCAGGTCTTTGGTTCAGATCATTCGTTGTTGGCGAATGCGCGCAGGACCGGATCATCCATGACCATCTGCATGAAGCGATTGTCGATGTAATCCTCGGCAGCGGGGGTGGACTCGGTCGTCCCGACCGAGGTCATGAAGTCCCCGATCGCGGTCAGCCACTGATCCACGTCGCTGGCGCCTGCGTCACGGCTCATCAGCGCCAGTTGCTCTTCCAGCGGGAAAGTAGGACGCAAATCGAACTCGGCATTCACCGCCGCGTCGGAAATCTCGACACCGCCCTCCGAGTAGAAATCGACCAGCATCTCGCGTGCCTTCTCGGGGTTCTGCTTGGACCAGACGACACCGCGCAGGAAGGTGGCCAGCACCTTGGCCACCAGTTCGGGACTTTCCTCGGCAAAACCGGGACGCACGACCAGCGCCCCCGGCACGATGGCACCCGCATCGGCACCGGAGCACAGATAGTCGCTGTCGGCCTTTTCCTGCAGCGTATAGGTGTTGGGTGCCCAGACACCGGCCAGCTTGCCCTCGTTGGCGATCACAGCGGTGATCACCTGCGCCTGACCAAGGTTGACGAATTCCACGTCATCCTGCGACAGGCCAAACTTCTGCAGACAGGAACGGGTTGCGAAATCCACCGTCGAGTTGGTGGTCAGCAGGACCCGCTCGCCCTTCATGGACATGGGATCGGCACGGAACTGCTCGATCACGTCATTGCGCGCCATCAGCGCGTTGCCTTTGCTCTCGTCATTGGTCAGGCCGATGGTCTTGAGGCCGAAACGCGCGGCCCCCAGAACAGCCGGCACCGAGCCCGTGCCGCCGACATCCCAGTCGTTGGCCTGTGCCGCCGCGATCTGCGGCGCACCTGCGGGGAAGGTGGTGAAGCTGGGATCCAGACCCACCTCGGCCCACCAGTCCATTTCTGTCGCCAGATAGAACGGCAACGCCCAATAAAGAGCAGGCTGATAGCTCAGGTTGATCGGCGTCAGATCCTGCGCCTGCGCCGGAGCATAGGCCCCGAACGCGCACACGGTTGTCAGTGCCATTGCCTTGAAAGTCATTTTCATTGCGGGTTCTCCTCCCCTGTTGTGGTCCTGTTTTCCGTCTTGTGATGGTCAGGCGTGTTGGTCCGCCTTTTCCTCGCGCAGGCTGCGCCAGATCTGCGTGCGCAGATGCACGAAGCTTTCGAGGTCCATCACATCCTCGATCTTCTCGTGACTGTCCCAGTCCTCGGCCTTGCGGATACTGGCGATATCCAGCACCTCCTTGATGCGGCCGGGGGCCCGGGTCATGATGACAACACGGTCTGCCAGATAGACGGCTTCCTCGACCGCGTGGGTGATGAACAGCACGGTGCGCGGGTTCTTGCGGGCCAGACGCACCAGTTCCTCCTGCATGACGACGCGGGTCTGCGCGTCCAGCGCCCCGAAAGGCTCGTCCATCAGAAGAACATCCGGGTCCAGAACATAGGCCCGCGCGATGGCGACACGCTGCTGCATCCCCCCCGAAAGCTGATGCGGGAAATGCTCGGCATAAGGTTCAAGGTTCATCAGGTTGAGGATCGCGGCAATGCGCGACTGCCGTTCCGCCTTGGGAACACTCAGATTGCGCAGGCCGATGTCGATATTGTCATAGACCGATTTCCACGGAAACAGCGCGAACTGCTGAAACACCACGGCACGGTTCGGACCGGGTCGCTTGATCGGTGTGCCATCCACCATGACAGCCCCGTCCGTCGGATTGTCAAACCCCGACACCAGCCGCAGGCAGGTGGTCTTGCCGCATCCCGAAGGGCCAACGATGGCCACGAATTCCTTGTCGGCAATCTCGAGGTTGATGTCCTTCAGCGCCACGAAGCCGGATTCTTTCGGACCGAAGACCTTGCCGACGTTCTTGAACTGGATCACGCCCATGTCGCTTGCTTCCTTGTATTTTCTGTCAGTTTTCCAGGCCGCGCTTGCGCAGGATGACCCGCTCTGCCAGGCGCAAAGAGCTGTCCAAAGCCAGCCCGACCAGACCGATCGCGACCATGCCGGACATCACCGTTGTGGTTGAGATATTGGCCTGCCCCTGCACCATCAGGTAGCCGACCCCGGCAGAGGCGACGATCAGTTCGGCGCCCACCAGCGACTGCCAGCCCAAGCCTGCCGAAACGCGCAGACCCGAGATGATGGACGGGACCGAGGACGGCACCAGCACCTCGCGGATCACACGATGCGACGGCGTGCCCAGCATGTTTGCCGCCTCGATCAGGCGGGGATCAACGAATTTCGCCCCACGATAGGTGTTGATCACGCAAGGCGGAAACGCCCCGGCAAAGATGATCATGATCGGCCCGCCAATACCCGTGCCGAACCACAGCGCGGCAAAGGGCACCCATGCGATGGGCGCAACGAACCGCAGGGCATCGAACAGTGGCGACACGATCTCGTCCAGCAGACGATACCAGCCCATCAGCAGCCCAAGGGGAATGCCGACCACTGCCGCCAGAATGAACCCATAGGCGAAGCGCTCGAAGCTGGCGAGCATGTGACCAAGCAGTGTCGCCCCCGCAAAACGCCGGTCCAACAGAGTTGTGAAACGGTCATAGACTTCAAGTGGCGAAGGCAGAAAAACCCGCGGCACCAGCCCGCTGATGGCCAACCCGTGCCACAGGCCAATGAACAGGATCAGGCCACCGAAACCCAGAAGAACAGATTGCCTGAAAGAGATCCGCTTGTTCATCGCCTTACCCTTTCGCCGCCAGCGCAGCCGTGTTCCAGCTCATCACACGGGCTTCAGCCATGCCCAGGGCGCGCGTTGTCGCCCAGCCCAGGATGGCGACCGCCCCCATGCCCACAAGGATCATGCCCGGATAGAGATCCTGCTGCGCCACGTTCAGAACTCGGCCCAAGCCATAGAACGCCCCGACAAGTTCCGCCGCGACCAGCGTGGTCCATGACGCCTGTAGCGACAGCCGCAGGCCGGTGAACATCATGGGGCTTGCCCCCGGCACCAGCACCTCGGTGACAAAACGCATCCTGGGCATGCCCAGCATATAGGCCGCCTCGATCACCGGACGGTCAATGTTGCGCACCCCGGCAAAGGTGTTGATCACCGACGGCACGAAGGCCGCGAACCAGATCACAAGGATCTTCGCGGCATCCCCAAGGCCCAGCCACAGGATCGCCAGCGGGATCCATGCCAGTGGCGGGATCGGGCGGATGATCAGGAAAACCGGGTTGATGAGAGCCTCGGCCCGGCGGCTCCACCCCATCAGCAGCCCGAGAGGAACCCCGGTTATGATTGCAAAGACAAAGCCCATCACGACCAGGCGCAACGAGTTGTAGGCGTGCAGCAACAGGTCTCCGCCGCCATAGCCACGCCCGGACACGTGGATCAAGGCCGACCAAGTTTCCGCGGGCGAGGGAAACCGTCCGGACGGGATCACCCCAAAGACCGAGGTCACCATCAGCCAGATCAAACCCACAATCAGGATCGTGACGAACCCTATGGCAACCCTGCGCGACACTGTTCTTCCTCCCTCGTTATGTAAACGCTTTCATATCATTTGCAGGCATGTCAACTTTTTTTGCCCTTGATTTGGGCAAATTTTGAATCTAGCACTCGAAACAGTATGTAAATTTTTCATCCCCGGACTGAAAACATGTCACCAAAGCGCAAAGCCACCCTGACGGACATCGCACGGGAATCAGGCACCTCGATCGCCACCGTCTCGCGCGCCATGTCGCAACCCGGTTTGGTGCAACCAGACACGCTGGAACGGGTACGGCAGGTGGCTGTCCGCCTTGGCTACGTCCCCAACCGCCGCGCACGGGCACTGGTCTCGGGTCGGTCAAACACGATCGGCGTGGTGGTGCCCACGCTCAACAGCCCGATTTTCTCGGCCGCGCTGCAGGAGATGCAGAAGGCGTTCTCATCGAACGGATACCAGTTGCTGATCGCCTCGCATGAATACGACACCGCTGCTGAAGCCGCCGCCCTCAGCCAGTTGATCTCGCATGGTGTCGATGGGCTTGTCGTTGTAGGCGCGGCACGTCCACAATCGACATGGGCGATGATCAACACAGCTGAAATACCGCTTGTTCAGCTTTGGGAAGGGCGGGAGGGTTATGACCGCGTTCTTGTCGACAGCTTCGAAGCCGGTGTTCTTGTGGCGAGGCACCTACTTGACCTTGGGCACAAGAAGCTCGGCGTCATTTGTGGGAAACTGCAGAACAACGACCGCCAAACGGCGCGCGTGAATGGTATCCGCAGCGCGCTGGCGGAACGGGGGCTGCACCTTCCAAACTCTCAGGTCAGCGAACAACCCCTCACGATCTCGGCCGGACGCAGCGGATGCATGACGCTGCTGGAATTGGTGCCACGACCGACGGCGATTATCGGCACAGTCGATATGCTTGCCATCGGCGCCATGATCGAAGCTCAGGGCCGCGGAATCCCTGTCCCCGAGATGATTTCATTTGCCGGAATCGACAACGTGGATGTGACTGCACACCTGTCACCGTCCCTGACGACAGTGGATATGCCCGCGGCCAGCATAGGCTCGGAAGCGGCCGCTTTGATGTTGAGCCGACTGGATGGCATCAAGGAAGGGACAGATCAGGCTGTCCAATTGCCCATCAGCCTGGTTGTTCGCCATTCGAGCACTCGCTCACCGCTTTGACCTGAGCGCCACAAGCGGCCCCACGGCAGCCGATCTTGACTCCGCAGAAGGAAAAATCTGCCCATCCGCTGCGCGCCCAACCCCAGCGGGATCAAACTAAGCCGTTGTTTTTAAGGGGGTAAGTGGCGGACTGGGGAGGATTCGAACCCCCGACCCCTTGATTCGTAGTCAAGTACTCTATCCAACTGAGCTACCAGTCCGTGGAGGCGGGGTTTAGACTCAAGCCTCGGGCTTGGCAAGGGGCGAATACGGATTTTTCTTTTAAGTCCCAGCGCGCTGAAATCGCAGCTGAGCTGCCGGGGATCAGTTGCCTTCCTTGGGAAGTGTGATCAGGAAGGTCGTTCCCTCGGGGCCGGTCTGCTCCAAGGCAAGCAGACCGCCATGACCACGGATCAGGTCCTGGGCGATCACAAGGCCAAGTCCCGAGCCGCCCTTGCGTGCGCCGCCCTGAAAGGGCTGGAACAGATGTTCGCGCGCCTTCGACGGCAGACCGGGGCCGGTATCGCTGACGCGGATGACCCATGCCTCGCCCTCATCCGATGCGGCCACGCTGATCTCACCCGCTTTGCCGGTCTGGGCAATGGCCTGGCGCGCGTTGCGCACAAGGTTGAAGATCACGCGGAACAACTGCTCGGGGTCGGCCTTCACCATCAACGTGGCGGGCACATCTTCGGACAGGCTGATATCGGCATCGCCCACGGCAAGTCTTTCGCTGTCCAGAACATCGGATACGACATCCAGCAGAATGACATCCCGCAGCTTGGGCGCAGGCTCCTCGGCCTTGCCGAAGGCCAGCGTGCTTTCACACAGATGCACCGCCCGGGTGATCGAGTTCACCAGTTTCGGTGCCAGCCGCTTGACGGCGGGATCCTCCGACATCTCGATCCGGTCCACGAAAAGTTGCGCCGATGTCAGCATGTTGCGCAGGTCGTGACTGACCTTGGCCACCGCACCACCAAGCTGCGCCAGCCGCTCTTTCTGCTTGAGCGAGCTGGTGAGCTGGGTCTGCAGGCTTTGCAAGGCATCTTCAGCCTGCCGCAACTCGGTGATGCCCGAGGTCGGCTCGATGATCCGTCGCCCATCTTCGGGGGCTTCGGCATAGTGGGTCATGGCGCGGGCCACGCGGGCGATGGGCATCACCAGCAGACGCTGCACCGCAAGGAACAGCAATGTCGCGGTGAAGATCGAGATCACAGCCGACAGGATCAGGATACGCACCCCATAGTCCAGCATCGCCGCGCGCAAGGGACCGGATTCCATTGTCACTTCAATCAGCAACCCGGCCTCGCGTGTCGGATTGCCAATCACCCGGATCACTTCCGGGTCAGGGTCCCACAGTTGCGCCAACCCGTCGCGGATCAATTCCAGCGCGGGCGGATCGCGCAGATCATAGGTGCGGTCAACCGCCTGCGGCATGGGCGAGGCCAGGATCAACTGCCGCGCCTCGTCACGCCGCAGAACGACGTTGAACACCTCGGCGTTGCGCAGCAGTTCCTCTTCCAGATCGGGCGAGATGACCTCATCAGCCAGCAGGGCCAGGCTGGCGATCTGGGCCCGCTCCAGACGCAGGAGCAGATAGTCCTCGCGAAAGCGCGCCACGGACGGAACAAAGATCAGGACCTCGGCCAGCATCACGAAGATGATGGTCAGGATCAGGAACCGTCCCGAAAGCGAATGCAGCATCAATGCCTCTTTACTGGATCACGGCAGCCACTTCTGCACCAGACCCACAACCCGTTTCACCACAGGGTTATCAAACAGTCGTGGCGAGAAATAGGCCCCCGCCGCGCGTTTATTGATCTCGGAGATGGTGGGATAGGGCGCAACCATGCCAGCCACGGCAGACATTTTGAGGTTGTTGGCAATCGCCATTGACCAAAGCGTGATCAACTCGCCCGCCTGATGCCCCACGATGGAGGCGCCCACGGGACGGCCCTTGTAAACCATGACCTTGATCAGGCCCTTGGTTTGCAATGTGGCAATGGCGCGATCATTGTGATGATAGGCGAAGCGGGCTACTTCGAGCGCGGCGCCATGGGTTTTGCGCGCCTCGGCCTCGGTCAGGCCGACCTGCGCCAGTTCGGGGTCGGTATAGGTGGCCCATGGGATATGGGCGGTTTTCTGCCGGGCGGGCAGGCCGAACAGCGCCTGACGGATGATCAGCCCTGCGTGATACCCTGCGACATGGGTGAATTGCATCCCGCCTGCCACGTCGCCGATAGCAAAGACACGCTTGTTCGTGGTGCGCATCCGATCATCCACCTTGATGCCGGCCTTTGTGGTGGCGATGCCTGCCGCGTCGAGGTTCAGCTTTTCGGTATTGGATTTGCGCCCCACCGCGATCAGCAAATGGGTGCCCTTGAAGACACGTCCGTCCTTGACCGCGACCTCGATCGCCCCGGCTTCTCCCCGAATTTCGGCGGCCAGAGCATCCTCGGCGATGGTAATCCCCTCGGAGCGGAGGTGATCCAGCACCACGGCGGCCAGTTCCGGATCGTCTTTGCCCAGCGCCTTGGCACCTTCGATCACGGTGACATCGCAGCCCAGCCGCCGATGCGCCTGCGCCATTTCCATCCCGATAGGACCGCCGCCAATGATCAACAAGTGATCCGGTTTTTCGCGCAGGTCGAACAGGGTTTCGTTGGTCAGATAAGGCACCCTGTCCAGACCGGGAATCGGCGGCACCAGCGGGCTGGACCCGGTGGCGATCACGATCCGCCGCGCGGTGATAGTATCATCACCCGCCTGCACCGTGTTCGGCCCGGAAAAATGGCCAAAGGCACGGATCACCTTGACGCCAAGCCCTTCGAACCGCTCCTGACTGTCGACAGGTTCGATTTGCGCAATGACGCGGGCCACATGATCCTTGGCCGCCGCATAGTCGATCTGCGGGGCAACCGGGGTGATCCCCATCGCGGCACCTGCCGTCATCGCATGGGCGGCATGCCCCGCCGCCAGCAGCGCCTTGGAGGGCACGCAGCCATAGTTCAGGCAATCGCCGCCCATCTTGTGACCCTCCAGCAGGATCACATCCGCGCCCATCTGCACGGCCCCGGCCGCGACCGACAATCCGCCAGAGCCCGCACCGATCACCAGAATATCCGTCTTGAGCATTGCCATCACAGGGCCTTTCCGCGACGCAGCGCCTTGATGAGAATGGGAAGCAACGCCAGCAGGCAAAGACCCAGCAAGGGCAGCAGGATCTGCGGTTCGAAGATGATGCCGAGGTTCGGCGTCTCGCCCCGCTCGAACACCTGCCCAAGCCCGGCACCGACCGAAGTGTAGACAACCCCTCCCGGAATGATCCCCAGAAAGGTGGAGATCACGAAACGGTTGAGCGGCACGCCCACCAGAGCGGGCACCAGATTGGCCACGAAGAAGGGGACCGCAGGCACAAGGCGTATCAGGAACAGCATCGACCACTGATTCTCGTCGATCCCATCCTTGATGCGCTTGACCGTGCCTTCGCCGGTTTCCATCTTTGCCGCCAGACGCTCGCCCAGCCCCCAGCGGGCAGCCAGAAAGATCAGCGTGGCCCCGATGGTTGCGGCAGTCACATTGAACAAGGCACCGGGAAAGGTCGCAAACAGAAAACCACCAGTCAGCGTCGCGATCGTCGCGCCGGGCAAAGAGAACGCCACGATCAGGACATAGGACAGCATGAACAGAAGGACCGTGAGCGCGTAATTTGCGTCCCTGAACGCCAGCAGCGCCTCGCGGTTGTCGCGCAACGCCTCGAAGGTCAGGGTATCGCGCAGGGTGAAGGCACCGATCCCTGCAACGATCAGGATCGCGATCAAGGGCAATCGACGGGCGATCCCCCCCGCGCTCTCCTTGTCCGGGGGCATTTTATCTGTTGCTTCGCTCATGTGGCAGGGTCCTTGAATGCGCTTTGGTCGCCAAGATGCGCGGAGCGGTCAGACAATGACAGGCTTTTGCGCCAGGCTTCACGCGCGCTTGATCCCGGGTGACGAAAGCCGTGAAGATTTCGCCCGTTTTCACACGAATTGAAACATTCACCGCAAACCCGGCTGCGATCTGGCCCCATCTGTCGTGTTTTTTGTTGCAAAACCACGCGAAAACCGGCGGGCACGGTTTGACTTGGGCAAAACCCCTGTCTATAGGACGGGCTTCGGATAACTCGGGCCGGCGCGAATCTCGCGCACTTCGGCATTTGAATTGGAGACGGAGCGATGAAACGCACCTTTCAACCCTCGAACCGCGTGCGCAAGAACCGTCACGGTTTCCGTGCGCGTATGGCCACCAAGAACGGCCGCAAGATTCTCAACGCCCGTCGCGCTCGCGGCCGCAAGGTGCTGAGCGCGTAAGCGCCAGCATCCTGAAGAAGGCATGACACCGCCGGAGGCCCCCGAGACTGGCACCAAAGCCAGCGCCCGGGACAGGCCACCGGCGGTTTCCGTTTGTCCGGATCATGAGGGACGGGCACCCGTGATCCATGTCATGAAGATACGTGCGGATTTCCTGCGCTGCGCCCGTGCCGGACGGCAGGGGACAGCCGGGATGATGGTGCAGGCCCGCCAGCGTCGCGCCGATGAGCCCGTCAGCGGGATCCGTGTCGGCTTCACATGCACCAAGAAAGTCGGAAACGCCGTTGCCCGCAACCGCGCCAAGCGGCGCCTGCGCGAGGTGGCCCGGATGGTCCTGCCGGATCATGGCCGCGACGGTTGGGATTACGTCCTGATCGGTCGCGAAGGCGCAACCGCCGCCCGTCCCTTTGAGGACTTGAAGCGCGATCTTATATCGGCCCTGAAAAAGCTGCATCAGAACCGAACATGAGCCCGCTTGCCCATATCATCGCCCTGCCCGTGCGCGCCTATCGGCTGATCCTCTCGCCTTGGGTGGGCTTCAGTTGCCGCTATCAACCCACCTGCTCGGCCTATGCGCTTGAGGCGCTGGAAACCCATGGCGCCATCAAGGGCACCTGGCTGACCCTGCGCCGGATCGGGCGCTGTCACCCCTGGGGCAGTTCCGGCTATGATCCGGTGCCGGAAGGCAAAGGGTGCGGCCATGACCACGGCAAGACGCAGGACTGATCAGCCCTGCTTTTCGAAGGTGATGATCACCTCGCCGATATCCACACCAAAACGTTTCATATAGGCGCGGTTCAGCAGTCGATCCTCGGTCAGCAGCCACATCCAGTCATCAAAGGTCACGCGCAGGGTTCCGTCGGGCACTGGCAGATCAATGGTATAGCGCCAGTTGAACGCATCGCCTCGCTCTTCGCCAAAGGCCACGCCAATCACACCGGGCGCTGTGCCGCGCCACGTGTCTTCCCCGGTTTTGACCAACGTCCAGACGCGCTGTTCGGTGCTCCCGTCCTCATAGACGAAATCCTCGACCAACGTCAGTGTGTCGCCGTCCCAAGTTCCGTTGATCTCGACCTCGAAGCGACGGCGGACGGTCCCGAAAACATCCTGAAACTGGCCATAGGCGACAGTCCGTCCCTCGAAGAACTCCTCAAGATTCAGGGTCCGTGTGCTCAGCTTCTCATCCTCAAGCGCCGGCTTTCCTGTGCATCCCGCCAGAACCAGCACAGCTGCCATCGCCCAGATCTTCATCGTCGTTCCTCTTTGCTGCTCTAGCTCCATACGGACGAAAGCCGAGACTGGATGCAACGCCGCCGCGCAACACTGGCAATTTACAAGTCTGCGCGCTAAGGGAGTGGCGCACAGGAAGGGCCGCGCCATGCTTGACGATTCCGACGATATCCACCCGCTGTTTCACGGTGCGCCCAAAAGCACCGAGTTCAAGAAACTGCGCAAACGCATTGTGCAACATGCGCGCGAAGCGGTCGAGCAATACGGCATGGTCGAACGCGACCCCGCCAATCCCGAGGCGCGCCCCCGCTGGCTCGTCTGCCTGTCCGGTGGCAAGGACAGCTACACGCTTCTGGCTGTGCTGCATGAATTGCAGTGGCGCGGGTTGCTTCCCGTCGATCTGCTGGCCTGCAATCTGGATCAGGGTCAGCCCGGTTTCCCTGCAACCGTATTGCCGGAGTTTCTGGAGCGCATGGGCGTGCCCCACCGGATCGAGTATCAGGACACCTATTCCATCGTGGTGGACAAAGTCCCGGCCGGACGCACCTATTGTGCCCTCTGCTCGCGTCTGCGGCGTGGCAATCTCTATCGTATCGCACGCGAGGAGGGATGCTCTGCCGTCGTTCTGGGCCATCACCGCGACGACATTCTCGAAACCTTTTTCATGAACCTGTTTCACGGCGGGCGTCTGGCGACGATGCCGCCGAAACTGGTCAATGAAGAGGGCGATCTGTTCGTGTTGCGCCCGCTCGCCCATGTGGCCGAGGAAGACTGCGAACGTTTCGCCCGCGCCATGAACTATCCCATCATCCCCTGCGATCTTTGTGGCAGTCAGGACGGGTTGCAACGGCAACAGGTCAAACAGATCCTTGACGGCTGGGAAAAGAACAGCCCCGGACGGCGACAGGTGATGTTCCGCGCCCTCATGAATGCGCGTCCCTCGCATCTTCTGGACCCGGCCCTGTTCGATTTCGCGGGCCTGACACGGGAGTCGGTAAAATTCGATCAAGTCGAGACCGTGCCTCCGCGCCTGCGTTAAACTCGTCTTGAGAAAAGCGACCTAACCTGCCCCGAGAACCGGACGGGAACAGGTGGCATGACTCTTTCCTCGCATTTCATCATCCGACGTGGTCATCGCCTGCTGCGGCAGGCGCTGAACGGCCCACAGGCGCTTGCCTTCGTTCCCGCGCTGACGCTGGCTGCCTTCTGGATCGGCGGCGAAGCGTGGCTCCTTCTGCTGGCCCTTGGCCTGCCTCTTGTGCACGTTCTGACGGGCGTGTTCTCGACGTCAGCTATGGAGTTGGATACTGAAGATTCGCACATGGCGAACACGCTCGCCGCGCTGGATCGCGCCCTGCAAACAGCGCGCGACGCGGCCGCGCGCACGGGTCGCACTACGGCATGCATCATGGTTGCCGTGGATGACATGCCGGATGTTCTGGATCGCTTTGGCCCCGGCGCGACAGACAGCATGATGCTGCAATTGGCGGCACGAATGACCTCGTTCTTGCGCGAAGGGGATCGCGTGGTGCGTTTGCCCGGTGGTGAATTTGGCGTGGCCTTGGCCCCGATGCGACACCTCGATCTTGAGATCGCCATACAGATGGCCGGACGCCTGCAGCTTGCGGTCGAAGAACCGCTGTCGCTGGACGCGACGACGGTGTTTCTCTCCTGCTCCGTCGGCTTCTGTCTGGACAGCCGCAACCCCGGGACCGACAGTACCGATCTGATGGATGCCGCGATCACCGCCTTGCGCGTGGCGCAGCAGAACGGACCCTCGGCGATCCGCGCTCATCATGACCGGATGCGCCCCAGCCGGGATGGTCAGGGCCGTCTTGCCGATGAGGTGGCTGTCGCGCTTGAAACCGGTCAGATCGTTCCTTGGTTCCAGCCGCAAATCTCGACGAACACGGGCAGGATCACCGGGTTCGAAGCTTTGGCCCGGTGGCAACACCCGGAACGCGGCCTGATTTCTCCGGTCGAATTCCTGCCAGTCATGGAAGAGACCGGGCAACTGGAACGGCTGGGCGAGATCATGATCTATCGCGCGCTGACTGCGTTGCGCGCATGGGATGCCGCCGGGCTGGACATCCCCCGGGTCGGGGTCAACTTCGCCGCCGAGGAGCTGCATAACCCCAAATTGATAGACAAGATCAAATGGGAATTGGACCGTTTCGATCTACCTGCGTCCCGCTTGTCGGTCGAAGTGCTGGAAACAGTCGTCGCAACTTTGCCCGACGATACTGTCTCGCGCAATATCAACGGCTTGGCAAAGCTGGGCTGTGGCATCGACCTGGACGATTTCGGGACAGGCCATGCCTCGATCTCCTCGATCAAACGGTTTGCCGTTGGCAGGCTCAAGATCGACCGATCCTTTGTGATGAAGGTGGACCGCGATCCTGAACAGCGAAGAATGCTGAACGCGATCCTGACAATGGCTGAGCGTCTGGGCCTGGACACCTTGGCCGAGGGGGTCGAGACGGTGGGCGAACATGCCATGCTTGCCCAATTGGGCTGCGGTCATGTGCAGGGTTTCGGCATCGCACGCCCCATGCCCTTCGACCAGACGCTGGCGTGGATAGCCACGCATAACGCCAAGCTTCGCGATGCCCCGACAATCGGCAGATCTGCTGGTTGACGCCGATCCTGTGGTCACCACCGCACAAAGCACCTCCACCGGGCCGGACAGGATCGGCGGAACAGGACGAATGGTCACGGATCACCGTGATTTGCCCATAATCCGCTTGACCTTTTGGCCTGCACTCTGTTGAACCTGCCCCACGCAGACAGGACTGGCGGGAGCCCCCGATGGACGATCAGAACAAGAACCTTCTCTTGGCTACAGCGCTCAGCTTTGCCGTCATTCTGATATGGTTCGTGCTGTTTCCACCACCCGAACCCGCTGCAGTCGATCCGAATGATCCCGCTGTAACCTCTGCACCCGTCGCCTCTACCCCGGGAGAGGCCGGTGCCGGGACAACCGACACTGCACAAGTGGCGGAACCTGCGGCGGATACGCCACGGATCGCGATTGAAACACCGCGCGTGATCGGCTCGGTCTCGCTGCTTGGTGGCCGCATCGATCAGTTGTCGCTCAAGGATTATCGTGTCAGCCAGGAACCAGGCGCCGATATCGTGACCGTCCTGTCCCCGATCGGGCAGCCAAACGCCTATTACGCGCTCTATGGCTGGGCACCCGGCATGGGTGTCGCGCCCGAAGACGTGCCCGGCGCCAACACGCTTTGGCAGCAGCAAGGCACAGGCGCCCTCAGCCCTGAAACTCCCATCACCCTGGTCTGGGAAAATGGCAAGGGCCTGACGTTCCGGCGTCAGATCGCCATTGACGAAGACTTCATGTTCACCGTCACCCAGAGCGTCGAGAATACGGGTGCCGATACCGCCAGCATGGCACCCTACGGCATCCTTGCCCGCCATGGCGAACCCGCAGGTCTGAAAAACTTCTTCATCCTTCACGAAGGCCTCGTCGCCATGGCTGACGGCACCCTGACCGAGACCGATTACGGCGACATGCCGGAATTCGCCTTCAACGAACGCGAGGGTGCGCGGGCCGAAGTGACCCAGGTGACCGAGAACGGTTGGATCGGGTTCACCGACCACTACTGGATGTCCACCCTGATCCCCGCAGCGGGCAGCGCCTTCAAGGCCGTTGCCAAATATGACGACCAGCGCGACATTTACCAGACCGAAGCAGTTCTTCCCACGCAGACCGTCGCCCCCGGCCAGACCATCACGGCAGAGACGCGCCTGTTCGCGGGTCCCAAGGAATGGGCCACGATCCGCGACTACGAGCGCCAAGGCGGTGTGGACCGCTTTCTCGATTCGATCGACTGGGGATGGTTCTTCTTCCTGACCAAGCCCATCTTCGCCGTCCTGCACTATATCAACGTCTGGCTCGCCGGGATGGGCATCACTGGGTCGATGGGCTGGGCGATCATTGGTCTGACCCTTCTGATCAAGGCGCTTCTCTTCCCGCTGGCCTATAAATCCTATGTCTCGATGGCCAAGATGAAGGAACTCCAGCCCAAGATGGAGGAGTTGAAGAAGGCCGCCGGTGATGATCGCCAGAAGCTTCAGAAAGACATGATGGAGCTTTACAAGAAGGAAAAGGTAAACCCTGCCTCGGGCTGTCTGCCGATCCTGTTGCAGATCCCTATCTTCTTCTCGCTCTACAAGGTTATCTTCGTCACGCTGGAGCTGCGCCACGCGCCCTGGATCGGCTGGATCACCGACCTGAGCGCGCCTGATCCCAGTTCACTGTTCAACCTGTTCGGCCTGCTGCCGTGGGATGCGCCCGATCCCAACTCGTTCCTGGCCCTGATCTTCATCGGCATTCTGCCGATCCTGCTTGGCATCTCGATGTGGCTGCAACAGAAGCTGAACCCTGCCCCCACCGATCCGACGCAGGCGATGATCTTCGCCTGGATGCCATGGGTCTTCATGTTCATGCTGGGCGGCTTTGCCAGCGGGCTTGTGGTGTACTGGATCGCCAACAACACGATCACCTTCACGCAGCAATACCTGATCATGCGCAGCCAAGGCTTCAAGCCGGACGTGTTCGGCAACATCAAGGGCAGTTTCCAGCGCAAGCCGAAAACCGGCGCGAAGTGATGGCGCAGCTGGCGCAGATCTGGCGCTACCCGGTCAAGTCGCACGGGCGCGAGGCCATCGCCTCGGCCCGGCTGACCGCAGGCGAATGCCTGCACGGGGACAGGGTCTGGGCCATCGCGCATGAGGCGTCAAAGGCGGACAACACGGCGTGGTCGCCATGTTCAGGTTTCACCCGTGTGGCATCGTCGCCTGCGCTTGCCGCCATCAAGGCGAATCTGCATGACGACGGGCTGACAGTCACGCTCAGCCACCCCGATCAGGCTACGCTGACGGTCGCACCGGATCTGCAACCCGACACGCTGCTTGACTGGGTGAAGCCTCTCACGGCTGAAGGGCGCGCCGCGCCTGCGCGCGTGGTGCGGGTGCCGGGACGCGGGCTGACCGACAGCGACTATCCGTCATTGACCATTGGCAATCTGGCCTCGCATCGCGCGGTCGAGGGGCGGCTGGGCCGCCCATTGCAGATCGAAAGGTGGCGCACGAACCTCTGGCTCGATGGTCTGCCCGCGTGGGAGGAATTCGATTGGATCGGGCGTCATGTCCAGATCGGCGGGGCAATCCTGCGCGTCGTGGAACGGACGGGCCGCTGCGCCGCACCCTCGGCCAATCCGGATACCGGGCGACGCGACACCGATCTGCTGACATTTCTTGACCAGCAATGGGATCATCAGGATTTCTGCGTCCATGCCGAAGTCACGCAGTCCGGCCCCATCGCGACCGGCGACACAGCAAAGGTTCTGTGATGCAACATCTCCCCTTCCCTTTGGCCGAAGAGCCCGATCCCCAAACGGCAGAAACCGGCCGTCTTCTGTTCGCGGGTGAGACAGAGTTTCTCAAAGGCGTGGTTGCCATGTCCGGCCTGCCGCCAGCAGACCGGATCGAAGTCTGTTTCGCCGGCCGCTCAAATGTCGGAAAATCCAGCCTGATCAATGCCTTGACAGGACGCAAGGGATTAGCGCGCGCATCGAATACCCCAGGGCGCACGCAGGAAATCAACTTCTTCACGGTCGGCCCTAGCCATTATCTGGTCGACCTGCCCGGCTACGGCTATGCAAACGCGCCAGTTGCCATCGTCGCCAAATGGCAAAAGCTGCTCAAGCAATACCTGTCGGGACGGCAAACCCTGCGCCGTGCCTTCGTGCTGATCGACGCGCGCCACGGGGTCAAACCGGTGGATGAAGAGATTCTGTCGCTGATGGACAGCTCTGCCCTGACCTTTCAGGTCGTGCTGACCAAGACCGACAAGATCAAGACGTCAGAGCGCGACGCGGTTCTGGCGCAGGTGCGCGCCGCTCTGGTCAAACACCCCGCCGCTTTCCCCGAGATCATCCTGACCTCGTCGGAAAAAGGCGAAGGAATCGCCACGCTGCGGGCTGTCATCGCCACGCTGGTCTGACCCCGTTTCTTCTAGCGGAGAACATCCCAAAGGGGCGGACCATCGATCACAGCTGGACGTGGGAGGCAGCGCCCCCAACTTCGTTCGCCTCAGACGTGCTGGCCGCCATTCACCTCGATCTCGGTCCCCGTGATATAGGAGGACTGGTCCGAACACAGGAAAAAGATCGTGGCCGCCACTTCTTCGGGCTGTCCAAGGCGCCGCATCGGCAGCTTTTCCACGATCTTGTCCGTGCCGGGCGACAGGATCGACGTTTCAACCTCTCCCGGCGCCACGGCATTCACCCGCACGCCAAAAGGTCCGAAATCGTGGGCCATCTCTCGGGTCAAAGCGGCCAGCGCCGCCTTGGACGTAGAATAGGCCGCACCCGCAAAAGGATGCACTCGCGCGCCAGCGATCGAGGTGATGTTGACCACCGACCCACGCGCCGCTGCCAATTCCTCCTTCAACCCGCGCGCCAGCACGACCGAGGCGAAGAAATTGACATGGAACACATGCCCCCATGTCCGCAGGTCCGTGCTGATCGTGTTCAACCGCTCGCCCGTGTTGCCCTTTGGCGAAATGCCCGCATTGTTGACCAGCGCATCCAACCGCCCGTCCAGGCGCTCGCGGATCTCGGCCAGTTTGGCGATGGTGTCATTCGGATCGGCAAGGTCGATCTGCACGTGATTCTCGGCCCCTCCACCCCAGGGACATTCCGCCGGAAAGGCATGGCGCGAACAGGTGATGACGCGCCAGCCTTCGGCGTTGAAACGGCGCACCGTGGCATGACCAATGCCCCGGCTGGCCCCTGTCAGAAGCAAAGTCTTCTGTCTGTCACCCATGCACGCTACCCCTTGTTGCGGTGTTGCGCCGACCCTATCACTACGCGTGGCCGATACAACGCGGCACTTGGCACGCCGGACCCCAGCCGATAGGACGGTAAGGCAAGAGGAACACGGGATGAAGAAAAGAGATATGAACCGCGACTGGATCGCCACCGCCCGGACCCTGTCCGAGGCCCTGCCCTATCTGCAGCGTTATGCAGGGGCTATCGTCGTCATCAAATTCGGTGGCCATGCCATGGGCGACGACGAGGCGATGGACACTTTCGCCCGTGACATCGTGCTGATGCGACAGGTCGGCGTGAACCCGGTCATCGTCCACGGCGGCGGACCGATGATCAACGAGATGCTGGACAAGCTGGAAATCAAATCCGATTTCGTGCGCGGCAAGCGGGTCACGGATGCAGCCACGATGGAAGTGGTCGAGATGGTCCTTTCGGGTCGTGTCAACAAGCGCATCGTGCAGGCGATCAATGCGCAGGGTGGCCGCGCCGTGGGCCTGTCGGGCAAGGATGCGAATCTGATCTTCTGCAAGCAGACCGATCCGGATCTGGGCCTGGTCGGCACTCCGTCCGAAATCGACCCGTCGATCCTGCGGACCCTGTTCGAGGCAGGTGTGATCCCGGTGATCGCCCCCTTGGGTGCAGGCCATAACGGTGAAACCTATAACATCAACGGCGACACGGCGGCCGGTGCCATTGCTGCCGCGCTCAAGGCTGACCGTTTGTTGCTGCTGACCGATGTGGCGGGCGTCAAGAACAAGGAAGGCGAGGTTCTGACCGCAATCACCGCCGAGCAGATCCGCGAGATGACGGCAGACGGCACCATCGCCGGCGGTATGATCCCCAAGACCGAAACCGCACTGGACGCGATCGAAGGCGGTGTGCGTGCAGTTGTGATCCTTGACGGGCGCGCGCCCAATGCCACGCTGCTGGAGCTGTTCACCGAACATGGTGCAGGGTCTCTGATCCGGGCGCGTTTCGATTGACCCAAGACGGGGCGCCGCCGCCCGATCTTGACGCGGTGCAAAACGCGGCCCACGCGGTGCAACTTGATATCGCGGGGGCTTTTCATCCCGAACCCTCTCACGCCTGTCCTGCGGGCACGGGCACGCTGATCCTGCTGGCCCCGCACGAGCCTGCGTTCTGGCCGTCCTTCATGGACAGTCCGGAATATCGTGACGGCGCACCCGATCCGATGGACCGCTGGTCCCTGCGTGTGATCGGTCAACTGGCGCAGGATATGGGGGCAACGCCGCTGTTTCCCTTCGGCGGTCCGCCATTTCATCCCTTCTATGCATGGGCCTTGTCCTCGGGGCGGGTCTGGGCGTCGCCCGTGCGGCTACTGGTGCATGATCGCGCAGGGCTGTTCATCTCGTTTCGCGGGGCACTGGCATTGCGCGGCCACCTTGCCCTCCCGCCACCACCGACGCAGGCCCCCTGCCTGTCCTGTGCCGACAAGCCCTGCCTGACGGCCTGTCCTGTCGGTGCGCTGGGGGCGGATGGCTATGACGTGCCAGCCTGTCGTGCCTATATCACGGGCAGTTCCGGTCAGGACTGCGTGGAACGCGGCTGTTCGGTGCGCCGGGTCTGTCCCGTCAGCCAGCGGCATGGCAGATTGCCAGAGCAATCCGCCTTTCACATGAAAGCCTTTCGATGACCCTGACTCTGATTCTGATGCGACACGCCAAATCCGACTCGGCCCACTCTGGCTTGGCTGATCATGACCGGCCCTTGAACGCGCGTGGCGCAGGTGATGCCCCTGCGATGGGCGACTGGCTACGGGCGCAGGGCTATATGCCAGATGAGGTGCTGTGCTCGACCGCGACCCGCACGCGGCAGACGTTGGAGGGGCTGTCGCTCACCGCACCTGTGCGGTTCCTCCCTGCCCTCTATCATGCCGACAAGGACACCATGCTGGAGACCCTGCAACAGGCCACAGGCAAGGCTGTGTTGATGGTCGGGCACAATCCCGGCATCGCCGCCTTTGCCGCCGACCTGTTGGCCCATGCCCCGGATCATCCGCGCTTTGACGACTATCCGACATCTGCCACGCTGGTGGCGCGGTTCAAGATCGAGAGCTGGTCCGATCTGCGCTGGGGTACCGGTCGCGCCGAAGCCTTCGTCATTCCTGCCGATCTGACATAGAAACGCCGCCATCCGTGGATGACGGCGCCCAAGGCTGTCAAACGACGGATCAGTGACCCAGAATCTGGCTCAGGAACAGTTTGGTCCGCTCGGATTGCGGGTTGTTGAAGAACTCTTCCGGTTCGTTCTGTTCCACGATCTGCCCCTGATCCATGAAGATCACGCGGTTGGCCACCTGACGCGCAAAGCCCATCTCATGCGTCACGCAGAGCATGGTCATGCCTTCTTCGGCCAGACTGACCATTGTGTCCAGAACCTCCTTGATCATCTCGGGGTCCAGCGCCGATGTCGGCTCGTCAAACAGCATGATCCGCGGACGCATACACAGCGACCGGGCAATCGCGACGCGCTGCTGCTGACCACCGGACAACTGACCAGGATATTTGTCGGCCTGTTCGGGGATTTTCACCTTGGTCAGGAAATGCATCGCGATCTCTTCGGCTTCGCGCTTGGGGATCTTGCGCACCCAGATCGGTGCAAGGGTGCAGTTCTCCAGAATCGTCAGATGCGGGAACAGGTTGAAGTGCTGGAACACCATCCCAACCTCGGACCGGATCCGGTCGATATTCTTGAGGTCGGATGACAACACTGTGCCATCCACGGTGATCTTGCCCTTCTGATGTTCCTCCAGCGCGTTGATGCAGCGGATCAGCGTCGACTTACCCGAGCCCGACGGTCCCGCAATCACGATCCGCTCGCCACGATAGACGGTCAGGTCAATGTCGCGCAGCACATGGAAGCTGCCAAACCACTTGTTCATCTTCTCGATGGAAATCGCCACCTCGTCAGAGACATTGGCAGCCACACGTTCGATCGAGCCAGTCTGCGGTGCAATCTCGGCCATCATACTCTCCTCAACGGTGATCGGTCCGGAGGCGATGCTCCAGATACATGGAATAACGGGACATGAAGAAGCAGAACACGAAGAACAGCAGTCCCACGAAGATGTAGAGTTCCCAGTAGATACCGTTCCATTCTGCCGTGGCGCGGATCGCGTTGGTCAGGCCCAGCGGATCGCGCAGACCGATGAAGACAACCAACGTCGTATCCTTGAACAGGCCAATGAAGGTGTTCACGATACCCGGGATCGAGATCTTGAGCGCCTGCGGCAGGATGATCAACCGCATGGATTTCCAGTAATCCAAACCCAGCGAGTTGGCGGCTTCGTACTGCCCGTTCGGCAGCGCGGCCAGACCGCCGCGCACCACTTCAGCCAGATAGGCCGAAGCGAACAGCGTGACCATGATGATCACCCGCAACAGCAGGTCAAAGGTCGTGCCCGGCGGCAGGAAGTAGTTCAGCAGCAAGGAGGCCGTGAACAGCCACACGATCAGCGGCACGCCACGGATCACCTCGATGAAGGACACGCAGACCCACTTGATCAGTGGCATCGACGACTGCCGCCCCAACGCCAGCACGATGCCCAGCGGCAGCGACAGCACAATCCCCGATGTGCCGATGATGATGGCCAGCATGAAGCCGCCAAACTGGTCGGACGGAATAGCCGTCAGCCCCCATGGCAGTATGCTGTCCATCACGCTCAGAACCTTCGGCAGCAGCGGGAACAGCCCCGTGACGCCGAGGAAGGACAGCGGGTTCATGAAAATCACCAGAAAGGCCGCAAGCCCGGCAATTGTTCCGCCCAACATGCCGAATCTGGCCCCGACGGCACGGCCTATCAAGACGGTCGCCACAAGCCCCAAGGCCACCAGAATCGGAAGCCAGACCGACCCGCCCCAGAGCAGGAAGAAGGCCACAAATGGAAACGCCAGCGAGAACCACAGCATCACCCGCGGCAAGCCCGAGTAAAGGATTGGAGCCACCGCAACAACCAGCAGCGCCAGCGCCATCAGCGGACGCCAGTAGCCGAACAGGAAGATCAGGCCATTGCTCAGTTCGTTTTTCATGCCGGAGACGAATTCGACCCGTTGAGTCGCGTTGAGGCCGCCGTTGAACACAGCATCCGCCCCCCCGGCCGCGGCCAGAGCCTCCGCGTTGAAAAGGGTGGCCAGCAGGCGGTCATCGGTCGGGTAAAACCCGAACAGGATCTGCAACCAGCGTTCATTGATCACGGCCCAGCAAGCCGCCGACTCCAACCCGCGCGCGTCGCGGATCGCACGACAGTCATTCAACGAGGTGGCATTCCACACCCCGTTCAGCGTCCACGGCAAAACGCCCGACAGCACATACCAGATCGCATAGAGCGACAAAGCAGTCAAAATCGCGTTGAACCATGACGACACGAGGTTTTCGCGCACCCAGCGGATCACGCCAACCTGACCCGGAGGCGGAGCTGCGGGGGCCAACATGTCGCGCCGGACGAAAGCGACGGGTTCGGTTCTTCCTGCGCTCATGTCACCGCTCCTTCAGCTTGACGCTGGAGTTGTAGAGATTCATCACGGCCGAGATGATCAGACTGGTGATCAGATAGAAAATGCCCAGAAGCAGCATCCCCTCCAGTTCGCGGCCGGTCTGGTTGATCGTGATCCCGCCAAGGGTCGAACGCACGTCCATATATCCCACGGCGATGGCCAGCGACGAGTTCTTGGTCAGGTTCAGATATTGCGAGATCAGCGGCGGGATGATCACCCGCAGCGCCTGAGGCAGGATGATCAACTGCATCGTGCGATTGGGCTGGATACCCAGCGCGAAAGCCGCCTCTGTCTGTCCCTTCGAAATGGCAAGGATGCCCGAACGCACGATCTCGGCGATGAAGGCCGAGGTATAGAGCGACAGTGCCAGCCACAGCGCGATGAAGGAGTTGCGGATCTGGAGACCACCCGCAAAGTTGAAGCCACCCAGTTCCGGCGTTTCCAGCGTGACCGGACGACCCATCAGGAAATAGGCCAACAGAGTCGGCACGAAGAACAACGCCAGCGACAGGCGGAACACGGGCAGAATCTGTCCGGTATCCTGCTGCCTTTTGCGGGCAATATGGCGCAGCACAAAGATGCCGATAACGGACAGGACAAAGACCGCGACAACAAAACCGGAGCCCTCAGCCCAGATCGGGCGCGGGATATACACGCCCCGGTTCGAGATGGCGACACTGTCCCACAGGATCATCGAGGCGCTGCCCCCCTCGCGGAACTCGCGCGGTTGCGGCGTGGCTTCGGTCATGACGGCGAAAACGATCAGGATCCAGATCAGCAAAGGGGTATTGCGCATCGCCTCGACATAGAAGGTCATGATCTTGGCAATGATCCAGTTGCTGGACAGGCGCAGGACACCTGCCAGCACACCAATGATCGTGGCCAGAATACAGCCGAGTGCTGCCACAACCAACGTGTTCAGGATCCCCACCAAGGCGGCGCGCGCATGCGTATCCTGTGACGTGAACGGTATCAGCTGCTGGTTGATGTCATATCCGGCTGTGCTCCAGAGGAAGCCGAAGCGGATATCCTTGCCCAGAGCGGCAAGGTTCGTCACCGTATTGTCAACCAGCTCGACCAGCAGAAGCATGATGAGGATCGCCGCGACAACCTGAATGGTCATCGAGCGGTATCGCGCATCGTAAAGAAGCTGGCTTAGGCGGAAGGTCTCGCGCGGTGGGTCTGTCGCTTCGGCCATGCGCACTCCTGAACAGAAAATGAGAGACATGAGGTCAGGCAAGGACCTGACCCGCGAAGGTTCTACATTCAATCAGACGGGTAACAGAAAAGGGGCCCGGCACATGGCCGGACCCCTGTTCGTTACATGATCAGCGGAAAGGCGGTGCGTAGAGCAGGCCGCCTTCGGTCCACTGTGCGTTCAGACCACGGGCCAGACCGATCGGGGTGGCCTCGCCGATGTTACGCTCGAACACTTCGCCGTAGTTGCCAACGGCGGCAATCGCGCGGACGGCCCAATCCTTGTCCAGACCGATCATTGCGCCCAGTTCACCTTCGGTGCCCAGCAGACGATTGATCTCGGGGTTGGTGGTCGGGCCTGCGGCCAGCTCCATCACGTTGGCCGAGGTCACGCCATACTCTTCAGCCGCGATCAGCGCGTTCAGGGTCCAGCGGACGATATCGCCCCACTCGCTGTCACCATGGCGCACTGCGGGTCCAAGCGGCTCTTTTGAGACGACTTCCGGCAGAATCACATGTTCGCCCGCATTCTCGAAAGTGGCGCGGGTCGCGGCCAGACCCGAGATATCCGTCGTGTAGACGTCGCAAGCACCGGCCAGATACTGCTGCTGGCCTTCGGCGTTGGTGGCAACCGGAACCGGCTCATAGCTGATGTTGTTCACACGGAAGAAATCAGCGAGGTTCAGCTCGGTGGTGGTGCCGGTCTGGATGCAGACGGTGGTGCCGTCCAGTTCCTTGGCCGAGGACACGCCGATGTCATTGCGGACCATGAAGCCTTGACCGTCGTAGTAGTTCACACCGACAAAATCCAGTTTCAGGTCGGTATCGCGCGAGAAGGTCCAGGTGGAGTTGCGGATCAGAACGTCAACTTCGCCAGCTGCCAGCGCGGTGAAACGTGTCTGGCTGGTCAGCGGAACGAATTCCACGGCCTGTGCATCGCCCAGAACGGCAGCCGCGATGGCACGGCACAGCGAGACGTCAAAGCCCTGCCAGACGCCATTGGCATCCGGAGCCGCGAAGCCGGCCAGGCCTTCGTTCGAGCCACACTTGAGGCTGCCGCGCGCCTTGACATCGTCAATGGTCGCCGCAGCCGAAGCGCCGGCAGCAAAGCCCGCGACCGTCAGTGCACCCAAGAATACCTTTTTGTTCATTTTTACCTCTTCCTGATTGACCGCTCTTTCAGCAGAGCGTTTCTCCCGGCCCAGGGCTGGGTTGGCTGGTTCAGAGGGGCAGCACCCCTCAATGGTGCTAACATTGGGCGGATTCATCGCAATCCGTCAAGTCACTCATCACGTTTTGGAAAGCAGGAATGCCTGTTTCCGTAGCGGTAGCCTCTGGATTGGGCGGTCAATCTGTCCGGCGCGAAAGATCATGGAAGGATTTCGCGTGCAGAAAGGCAGATCGTTTCGTCTCGGCCAAAGCCTCGGCCTCGTCGTCCGCCCCCCATTGTTCGATCTGCCAGTCCTCATCCAGACGCGACAGCCGCCAGATCCCATCCGCCGAAAGATGATCCATCTGTGCCGCAAATCCGAGAATCAGTGACCCCGACAAACTGACCAGATCGTGAAATGCGGCGAGGGTAAAATTGTCCATCGCATGAACACGGGACGACAGTTGCTCCAGCACCGCCGGATCCTGCGGCACATGAACCACGCCCGAGGCCGTGGACAGGCGCACACCCAGTTCGGCCTCGGCCCAGTCCAGCAGCGGGTCCCACATCTGCGCCTGCCGCTGGATCAGTTCAACAGGCCCCGGCGCGCGGTAGCACAGCAGGTCACTGTCGCCATAATCCGCGATCATCTGCGCCACCTCGGCATGCTGGACTGCGACCTTATCGATGGCGGCATTGGCGGAACGTGTGACGGGCATGGTGCGCGGGTCGATGGCTCCCTCCTGCGCGTCCCATTCGGCGGCGATCGCCACGGCCATGGCGCGGGTCGGCACGATCAGCGGCGTCTTGGCGGGTGTCTTGACGGCACGACCATCCAGTTGGACGGTGAACCCACCCTCGATAGGCACCACGTTGGCCTCTGTCCAGAACCGTTTCGCCTTCCACTCGCTCATGCCGCGATCCTCCAGAGTTCCTCCAGCCGGACGGGGAGATCATCGAAACGGTCGATCACGCAACTTGCCGATGTCAGGGCAGCGGGCGCGTGATAGCCCCAACTGACCCCGATCCCCCGGATTCCGGCGGCGCGGGCCATGTCCATGTCATAGCTTGTATCACCCACCATGATCGCATCCGCTGGATCAACCCCGGTTTCGCGCATCGCCGCCAGCAGCATCGAGGGATGCGGCTTGGACGGATGATGATCTGCCACCTGCCGCGTCAGGAACAACCCCTCCAGCCCGTGACTGGCGATCAAGGCGTCCAGACCCCGCTGCGACTTGCCCGTGGCGACCCCCAGCAGCGTGTGAGACTGGCGCGAGAGAAGATCCAGCACATCGCGCGCACCTGGATAGAGCGGTGATGTCTGGCGCGTGTCGCTGTCCAGACGCGAACGCATGTAGGATTGCTTGTACCCCGCCACCAGTTCCTCGCGCAGCCCCACGGGCAAATCGGGCACCAGTCGCGCCATTGCCTCGGTCAGGGATAGCCCCACGATGGACAGCACAGCCTCACGTGGCGGCACATCCAGCCCCTGCATTGCAAAGGATGCGGCCATCGCACCCAGAATATCAGCCTGACTGTCGACCAGCGTGCCGTCGACATCAAAGATTACCAATCTCAAACGATCCGTCACCGCAGCGCCTCGAACGGGTCTTCGGCGGCCAGATCCTCGGTCCAGCCGAAGGTGTCCCAGCTATGGGCCATGTGATCCGGCAGCGGCGCCGTGATGGTCACAACCTTGCGCGTGTGGGGATGCTCGAAGCGCAGCATCCGCGCATGCAGGTGCAGCTTCTTGGAAATGATCCCACCCAATTGCGCACCCCAGCCATCGCCAAGGTTCTCCTGCCCTGACCCGCCATATTTGCCATCCCCGATAATGGGATGACCGATCTCGGCCATATGCGCGCGCAGCTGATGCGTGCGACCCGTCAGCGGCTCCATCGCCACCCAAGAGGCGCGCCCGCCCACGCGGTAAAGCGTTGCATAAAGGGTATGCGCGCGTTTCGCGCCGGGAGTCTTGTCGATGTCGCGGGGATGGACGGCCAGCATCTTCTCGCCCTCGCCCTTGGCCCCATGCCCCGGTGCCTTGACCAGACCGAACTTGATCTCGCCTAGATAGGGGGTCGGCACTCCGGCAACCAGCGCCCAATAGATCTTGCGCGTCTCACGATGGCGGAACGCCTCGGTCAGTGCGGCGGCAGTCTTGCGGTCGCGGGCCAGCACCAGAACGCCGGTCGTGTCCTTGTCCAGACGATGCACCAGACGCGGTTTTTCGTCATAGCCAAAGCGAAGCGCCTCGGCCAATCCGTCCACATGTTTGACAGTCTTGCTGCCGCCTTGCGTTGGCAGACCAGCCGGCTTGTTCAGCGCGATGATATGGTCGTCCCGGTAGATCACCGCGTCCTGC
Organism: Seohaeicola sp. 4SK31; assembly: GCF_028802875.1. Taxonomy (NCBI): domain Bacteria; kingdom Pseudomonadati; phylum Pseudomonadota; class Alphaproteobacteria; order Rhodobacterales; family Roseobacteraceae; genus Seohaeicola; species Seohaeicola sp. 4SK31. The sequence continues at coordinate 38,937 of NZ_JARAMP010000006.1, forward strand.
ATCATCTTGACATCGGACGGAGACATCCGCGTCTCGGTCACAACGGTCATCTGTTCCGGATCGGGCAAAGGCGGCACGCGGACCTGTTGACCTGCGGAAAGCCGGGTTGCCGCTTTCACACGGCCACCATCCACACGCAATTCACCCTTGCGGCACATTTTCTCGACCATGCCTTGGGTCAGATGCGGAAAGATGCGGCGCAGCCAACGGTCCAGCCGTTGATCGCTATCCGCCTCGGACACGGGAATGGTCTGGACACGGCTCATTGGAATACCTCTCTCGCGACCACCATGGCCAGCGCCAGCGCGCTGAGCGACAGGATCACCGACGCCCCCACATAGAAAGCGGCCAGCATAGTCTCGCCCCGCTCGTAAAGGGCCATCGCATCAAGCGAAAAGGCCGAGAATGTCGTGAACCCGCCAAGCAGGCCCGTCAACAGAAAGGGGGCCAGTCGGGTGTCGTCGCGCTGCGCCAGAACCACGACCAGAAGCCCCATCAGGAACGATCCGATCACGTTCACCGCCAATGTGCCCCATGGGAAACCTGCCCCCAGAAAGCGCACGGCGCCAAGCGAGGTCAGATAACGGGCCGAAGCCCCTATAGCGCCGCCAAGGGCAACCTGAAAAAGCGTGCTCAACATGTCTGCACCAGTGGCGAGGGGGGCGGGGAATGTCAAGTTTTCCCATGGTTCACCCGCCCCGGCGGGTTCAGCCCGGACCGCGTTTGGCCCGCAACTTGGCAAAGTAATCGAGGCGGCGTTTCAACTCCCGCTCGAACCCACGCTCGACCGGTTGATAGAGGACTGGCCTCTTCACCCCGTCGGGGAAATAGTTCTGCCCGGAAAAGCCATCCTCGGCATCGTGGTCATAGGCGTAGTCTGCCCCGTAACCCTGTTCCTTCATCAGCTTGGTGGGTGCATTCAGGATATGTTTCGGCGGCGGTTCGGACCCGGTCTGGCGCGCCAGCGCCATCGCCGCCTTGAAACCCACATAGCCCGCATTGGATTTCGGCGCGAGCGCCAGATAGGCCACCGCCTGACCCAGCGCCAACTCCCCCTCGGGGCTGCCAAGCCGTTCATAAGTCTCCCAAGCCTGCAAACACACGGCTTGCGCCTGCGGATCGGCAAGGCCGATATCCTCGACCGCCATCCGGGTCAGACGGCGGGCCAGATAGCGCGGGTCCTCGCCCCCGGTCAGCATGCGGGCGAACCAATAAAGCGCAGCATCCGGGTCCGAACCACGCACGGATTTGTGCAACGCAGAAATCAGGTTGTAGTGCTCATCCCCCGACTTGTCGTATTTCGCCGCCCGCTTCATCAACCGTGTCGCCAGCGCGTCGGTATCCAGCTTGCCCTCGACCTTCCATGCGGCCACCTGCTCGATCAGGTTCAAAAGCGCGCGCCCATCCCCATCGGCCATTTCCAACAAGGCCTCGCGCGCAGGTCCGGTCAATGGAAGGGCACGGGCCATCTCCTTTTCGGCCCGCTGCGCCAGACGCTCCAGATCTGCAAGTTCCAGCCGCTTGAGGACCAGAACCTGCGCGCGGCTCAACAACGCCGCATTCAGTTCGAAACTCGGGTTCTCGGTCGTAGCCCCCACCAGAAGGATCGTGCCGTCTTCCATATGCGGCAGAAACCCGTCCTGCTGAGCCTTGTTGAAACGGTGGATCTCATCCACGAACAGCAGCGTCCCCTGCCCGTTTGCGCGGCGCATCTTGGCGGCCTCGAACACCTTTCGCAGTTCAGGCACGCCAGTGAAGATCGCGCTGATCTGGACGAAATGCAGATCCGTCTCATCCGCCAGAAGCCGTGCGATGGTAGTCTTGCCCACACCGGGCGGCCCCCACAGGATCAACGAGGACAGCGACCCCGAGGACAGCATCACCCCCAAAGGCGCATCCGGCCCCAGCACCTGTTCCTGCCCGATCACCTGATCCAGCCGCTGCGGTCGCAACCTGTCGGCCAGCGGACGTGGGCCCGCCTTTGCAGGCTCGGTCGCGCCATTATCAAACAGATCCGCCATCGCCCTAGAGCCTGCTGCGGAGCGAAAGGCGTTGCAAGCCGCGTTGCAGATCAATCGACAAGGCCCGGGCTGCAATCGCGTCCACCAGCGCGTCAGACACCTGCCCTGTCTGAGCTATGGCCGCGCCATTGATGGCAAGGATCACATCACCCGGCTGAATCCCCAGCCGCGCACCATATGGACCGGGATTTTCAACGATCACCCCGCCGGTGGCCAACGGCAGGTTGAACTCGGCCAGAACGGCTGGGTTCACGTTCAGCACCACAAGGCCCGGCAAGGGCGTGCGCTCGTCCATCTCGCGCCGATCACGCGGAGGCGTATCAGGCGCGGCACGCAACTCCACCGCGACGGTGGTTTCCACTCCATCACGCATGGTCGTGACCTGCGCCACTTCACCCAAACCTGCCACGCTCATACGAAAGACCATCTCGGCGGGCGTGTTCACCGGCTGGCCATCCACGGACAGAATCACGTCACCGGGCGCAAGGCCCGCATCGGCAAAGGGACTGGCCGGATGCAGCCCGGAAATCAGGATACCGCCCGGACGCGTCAATCCAAGGGAGGCCGCGATATCCGCATCGACCGACTGCCCAGACATGCCCGCCCATGGCCGCTCGAACCGCGTGCGTCCTTCGCGGGCCTGCTCGACAAAGCGGGCAACCAGATTGGCGGGAATGGCGAAACCGATCCCGTTCGATCCACCCGACCGTGTCAGGATCGAGGTATTGACCCCGATCAGATCGCCGTTCACGTCGATCAGCGCCCCGCCGGAATTGCCCGGATTGATCGCCGCATCCGTCTGGATGAAATACCCCCGGCCCGTGCCCGACGCGGTGCCCGACCGTGCCAGCCCAGATACGATGCCGCTGCTGACCGTCTGGCCGACGCCAAAGGGATTGCCGATGGCCAGCACCAATTCCCCCACCTCGACGCTGTCACTGTCGCGCAGGGAAAGCGCAGGCAGGTCCGCCGCGCCTTCCAGCTGCAGAAGCGCCAGATCGCTTTCTTCGTCTCCCAGGATCACAGAGGCGTTGAATTCGCGCCGGTCGGCCAGCACGATGCGAATATCCGTCGCCTCGCCCACAACGTGATAGTTCGACACCACGATCCCATCGGCCGACAGGATCACCCCAGAGCCAAGGCTGTTCTGCACCTGCGGGCGCACGGTGCCAAAATCGCGAAACAGACCCTCGAAGAATGGGTCGCCAGCAAAAGGGCTGTCGCGCACCGCGACAACGCGCTTGGCGTAGATATTGACGACTGCGGGCGCGGCCTCTTTCACCAACGGCGCAAAGCCCATCTGGATCTCGGCCTGACTGGCAGGCACGCGCATCTGTGCCGCCAGAGGAAGGGGCGCCAACACTGCGGACATCACCGACAGGATGACAAGAGCGGAGCGGAGCATCACATCCTCCTTTTTCCTTTGCCCTGATATGAGCGGCAGGACCCGGATATGCAAGTTCCAGCGCGAGAGATCCGAAACGCAAAACCCCCGCCCTGTGCGGGGCGGGGGTTCGGAACCTTGGGCCAGTGGCCGCAGGATCAATCCTCGACAGCTTCTTCGGCTGCGACGCGGGCCTTGTCGCCGGCGCCTTTTGCATTCGGGTCGCGGTCCACGAATTCGATGATCGCCATCGGTGCCATGTCTCCATAACGGAAACCGGCCTTCATGATGCGGACATAGCCGCCCTGACGGTCCTTGTAGCGCGGGCCCAGGATGTCGAACAGTTTCGCCACATAGGCGTCCTGCTTGAGCTGCGATGCAGCCTGACGGCGGGCATGCAGATCGCCGCGCTTGCCCAGCGTGATCAGCTTTTCAACGATCGGGCGCAGTTCTTTTGCCTTGGGCAGCGTGGTCTTGATCTGCTCGTGTTCAATGAGCGAGCCAGCCATGTTCGCCCACAGCGCCTTGCGGTGCTCATGGGTGCGGTTCAGGCGGCGGTAGCCTCTTGCGTGACGCATTGTCGTTCTCCTTTAAGCTTTACGAAGCTTGTTTGCTTTGTCCGGTGGCCGATGCGGGTCAGCCACTCTCCTTGGGGCACCGTGCCCATGTTGTCCCCGCCAGTGCGGGCATTGGAGGGGCAGGTTTCCCCGCCCCCCAAGCAAGATCAGAAAGCGTCTTCGAACTTCTTCGCCAGATCTTCGATATTGTCTGGCGGCCAGTCCTCGACGTCCATGCCAAGGTGCAGCCCCATGCCCGACAGCACTTCCTTGATCTCGTTCAAGGACTTGCGGCCGAAGTTCGGGGTGCGCAGCATCTCGGCTTCGGTCTTCTGGATCAGATCGCCGATATAGACGATGTTGTCGTTCTTCAGGCAGTTGGCCGAACGCACCGACAGCTCCAGCTCGTCCACTTTCTTCAGCAGAAGCGGGTTGAACTCCAGACCGTCATCGTCATCCGAACGGGTGGCGCTTTCAGGTTCGTCGAAGTTGACGAAGATCGACAGCTGGTCCTGCAGGATACGCGCGGCATAGGCCACGGCATCATCCGGGGTCAGCGACCCGTCGGTCTCGATCTTCATGGTCAGCTTGTCGTAATCCAGCACCTGACCCTCACGGGTGGGCTGCACCTCATAGGACACGCGCTTGATCGGCGAATAGATCGCGTCGATCGGGATCAGACCGATGGGTGCATCTTCCGGCTTGTTCTTGTCAGCCGAAACATAGCCCTTACCGGTATTGACCGTCAGTTCCATGTAAAGATCGGCACCATCGTCCAGGTGGCAGATCACATGATCCTTGTTCAGGATCTCGATCCCTGCGCTGTCGCAAATGTCGCCGGCGGTAACAACGCCCGGACCCTTCGCGCTGACGCTCAGACGCTTGGGGCCTTCGACTTCCATGCGGATCGATACACCCTTGAGGTTCAGAATGATGTCGGTGACATCTTCCCGCACACCGGCAACCGACGAAAACTCGTGCAGCACGTTGTCAATCTGCACCGAGGTGATGGCCGCGCCTTGCAGCGACGACATCAGGATGCGACGCAGCGCGTTGCCCAGCGTCAGGCCAAAGCCACGCTCCAGCGGTTCTGCGATCACAGTGGCCTGACGGGTTGGATCGTTGCCCGGCTTAACGTCAAGCTGTGTCGGCTTGATCAGCTCAGCCCAATTCTTGTGGATCATGCGTCCCTCCATTCTTGTCTTGTCCTCATGTCCAAAAGGCCAAGACGCCCGAGGTTTCTAAATGACGTCGAGGGGCCGTGCGCAAGGCGCGGCCCCAAGATAATGAAAAGGGATCAGACCCGGCGACGCTTCGGAGGGCGGCAGCCATTGTGCGCGATCGGGGTGACATCACGGATCGAGGTGATGTTGAACCCGACAGCCGCCAGAGCGCGCAGCGCACTTTCACGGCCAGAACCGGGGCCCTGCACTTCGACTTCCAGCGTCTTGACGCCGTGTTCCTGTGCTTTCTTGCCCGCGTCTTCAGCAGCCATCTGAGCAGCATAGGGAGTCGACTTACGCGACCCCTTGAAGCCCATGGTGCCAGCCGAGGACCATGCAATCGCATTGCCCTGCACGTCCGAGATCAGGATCTTGGTGTTGTTGAACGAAGAGTTCACATGCGCCACGCCAGCGGCGATGTTCTTGGAGACCTTCTTCTTGCCTCCGCGACGGGTATCACGTGCCATTGATGCAGCCCTCCCTTATTTCTTCTTGCCAGCAATGGCCTTTGCGGGGCCTTTGCGGGTGCGAGCATTGGTATGGGTGCGCTGGCCGCGAACCGGCAGGTTCCGACGGTGACGCAGGCCGCGGTAGCAGCCAAGGTCCATCAGGCGCTTGATGTTCATCTGCGTCTCACGGCGCAGGTCGCCCTCGACGGTGTAGTTCGCGTCGATATGCTCGCGGATGGCGAGGACTTCGGCGTCCGAGAGTTCGTTCACACGACGGGTTGCGTCGATGTTCACGGCGTCACAGATGGCCTTGGCCGACGTATGGCCAATTCCGGTGATGTAAGTCAGGGCGATCGGGACCCGTTTCTGGGTCGGGATGTTTACGCCGGCGATACGTGCCACGTGTCACTTTCCTTTTCGTTGCGGTTCCGTGGTGCCAGAACCTTTTTTCACAACGTAGGCCCGAGGCATCGTGCCATCGGGCCGCAGCTGAATTCAGGTGTCGATTCGTTGTCGGGCGCGACCCGCGTAGAATCATCTCTCATGTTCGAGATAGGGCTGGTTATGTAGAAAAGCGGGGGCCGTCAAGCCCCCCGCCCCAGGTTTCCGGCAATCAGCGGGGATCAGTCCAGAATGGCGGCAATCGCCTTCTGCACATCCTCGATTTCCGCAAGACCATCGACTGTGCGTAACTGGTCCTTGGCATAGTAATAGCCGATCAGCGGCGAAGTCTTTTTGTAGTATTCCATGAGCCGCTGACGCAGACTGTCTTCGTTATCATCAGCGCGCCGCTTCATGTTGGTGCCGCCGCATTTATCACAGACACCATCCACCGCCGGACGATGGGTGACGTCATGATAGACCTCGCCGCAATCGCCGCAGGTGAAACGGCCGGTAATCCGCGCGACCAACGCCGCGTCATCGACCTGCATCTCGATCACCGCATCCAGCTTCTCACCTGTAGCAGCCAGAAGTGCTGCCAGAGCATCGGCCTGCGGCAGCGTGCGGGGAAAACCGTCAAAGATGAAGCCGCCCGCCTTGTAGCCTTCCAGCTTCTCGCGGATCAGACCGATCACGATCTCATCCGTCACAAGCTGGCCGCGATCCATCACATCGGCGACGATACGGCCCATCTCGGTGCCGCTGGTCCGTGCCTCACGCAACATGTCACCTGTGCTCAACTGGATCATGTTGCGCGTTTCGACCAGATGACGCGCCTGTGTGCCTTTGCCAGCCCCCGGGGGCCCGAGAAGGATGATATTCATCTGCGCGCCGGAGCCTTTCTGGTCGTGCGTTTCTTGCCTTTGCCACGCAACTGCGACTTCTCGATCAGACCTTCATACTGATGGGCCAGCAGATGGCTTTGAACCTGCTGGATCGTATCCATCGTCACCGACACCACGATCAGAACCGAGGTGCCACCGAAGTAGAAGGGGATCGCCAACTCGTTCCGCAGGATCTCGGGCAGCAGACAGACCGCCGCCAGATAGGCCGACCCCAACGCCAGAATGCGGCTCACCACATACTCAAGATACTCGGCCGTTTTCTTGCCGGGACGGATGCCGGGCACAAAACCGTTCTGGTTCTTCAGGTTCTCGGCCACGTCATCGGGTTTGAACGACACGTTGAACGTATAGAAATACGAGAAGAACACGATCATCACGACAAAGAACAGCAGATAGAGCGGCTGTCCCGGCCCGAAATAGGCCATGATCGTTGACATCACCGGCCCTGTATCCGCACCCGAGAAAGTGCTGACCGTCGCAGGCAGTAGCAGCAGCGAGCTTGCGAAGATCGCCGGAATAACGCCCGCAGGGTTGACCTTGACCGGCAGGCTGGACGAGCCACCTTCATAGATCTTCATGCCTGCTTGACGGCGGGGATACTGGATATGGATCTTGCGCAAGGCCCTTTCCATGAACACCACGAAGGCAATGGTCGCGATCACCATCACGATCACACCGACGATCACGGCCGGGCTGATGGCACCCGAACGGCCCTGGCTGAAGAACTGCGCCAGTGCGGCCGGAATCTCGGCCACGATGCCGACAAAAATAATCAGCGAGATGCCGTTACCAATGCCGCGTGCGGTGATCTGCTCACCCAGCCACATCAGGAACATGGTGCCGCCAACCAGCGTGATCACGCAGGAGGCGCGAAAGAACAGGCCGGGATCCGTGACCAGATCGCCCGCTTCAAGACTGACGGCCAAGCCATAGGCCTGCAATGTCGCCAGAAACACAGTGCCATAGCGGGTGTACTGGTTGATCTTCTTGCGGCCCTGCTCGCCCTCTTTCTTGAGCTGCTCGAGCTTGGGGACCATCGAGGCCAGAAGTTGCACGATGATCGAGGCCGAAATGTAAGGCATAATGCCAAGGGCAAAAATGCCCATCCGGCCAAGCGCACCACCGGTGAACATCGACAGGATGCCGCCGATACCGGCCGCCGCACCTTCCATGAACTCGCGCAACGAAGCGCCATCGATACCCGGCACCGGAATGAAGGTGCCAAGACGATAGACGATCAGAAGACCAAGCGTGAAGAAGATGCGGTTGCGAAGATCGGTTGCCTTGCCCAAGGCGGCCCAGCTGGTGTTCGCCGCCATTTGTTCTGCTGCAGATACCATTCGCGGTCTCTCTCATGTGACAACGCCGCCAGAGCGGTTTTCCGGCTCAGGCGGCGTTTTGGAAAACTAGGGTCTATGTAAGCGGCGCGCGCGCCGCTCACAACCCGTTATTCAGCCGCAGGGGCCTTGGCTGCCGCCGTGACGGTCAGGGCGCCGCCCAGTTTCTCGACAGCTTCAATGGCTTGCGCCGATGCGCCGGTGACGTTCAGCGTAACCTTGGACGAGAAATCACCCTTGGCCAGAATACGCACACCGTCCAGCTTGCGGCGGACCAGACCGGACGCAACCAGCACGTCTTCGGTGATCGGCTGCTTCGCGTCGATCTTGCCGGCTTCGATGAACTTCTGGAGGATTCCAAGGTTCAGAACGGCAAATGCCTTGCGGTTCGGCTTGTTGAAGCCACGCTTCGGCAGACGCTGATAGAGCGGCATCTGGCCGCCTTCATAGCCGCCGATGGACACACCCGAACGGGATTTCTGACCTTTGATACCACGGCCACCAGTCTTACCGGTGCCGGAGCCAGGACCACGACCAACGCGCTTGCGTTTCTTGGTGGCGCCGTCGTTGTCGTGCAGTTCATGCAGTTTCATGTCGCTTCTCCTTGTGCCGGATGCGGCCCCCAGCGACGGGAGCGGCCGACCACGGCGTTGATGTGATCTCGGGGCGGGCTTGCACCCGCCCCGATGGGATTACTCGCGCTCTTCGATGATCTGGACGAGATGCGGGATCTTGGCGACCATGCCGCGGATCGAAGGAGTGTCCTCCAGTTCGCGGGTCTTGTGCATCTTGTTCAGACCAAGACCGATCAGGGTCTGGCGCTGCTTCTCGGGGCGGCGGATCGGCGAGCCGATCTGCTTAACGACGATGGTTTTTGCCATTGCTCCGGTTCCTTACGCTTCAGCCGCTTCGGCAACCGGTGCGTCATCCTTGCGCAGGATATCGGCGACCTTCTTGCCACGACGCTGTGCCACGGAACGGGGGCTGGTTTCTTTCTTCAGCCCGTCGATGGTGGCGCGGATCATGTTGTAGGGGTTCTGCGAACCGAGCGACTTGGACACAACGTCCTTGAGGCCCAGCATCTCGAACACGGCGCGCATCGGACCACCGGCGATGATGCCGGTCCCTTCCGGTGCGGCCCGCATCACGACCTTCCCGGCGCCGTGGCGCCCTTCCATGTCATGGTGCAGGGTGCGGCCTTCGCGCAGCGGCACACGGATCATCTGGCGCTTGGCCTGCTCCGTGGCTTTGCGGATGGCTTCGGGCACTTCTTTCGCCTTACCCTTGCCAAAGCCCACACGGCCCTTCTGATCGCCGACCACCACCAGAGCAGCAAAGCCGAAACGCTTACCACCCTTCACGGTTTTCGACACGCGGTTGATCGCCACCAGACGATCGGCGAACTCCGGTGCGGCCTCTTCGCGGTCGCGACGGTCGCGGCGGTTGTCTTCTCTTGCCATTCTATCGTCTCCTTAGAACTTGAGGCCACCTTCACGGGCAGCGTCGGCCAGAGCCTTCACCTTCCCGTGAAAGAGGAAACCACCACGATCGAAGTAGCAGTCTTCGACACCGGCCTGCTTGGCACGCTCGGCAATCGCCGCGCCCACCTTTGCGGCTGCCTCGACGTTGTTCTTGCCGACCACACCCAGCGACTTCTCCAGAGTGGAGGCAGAAGCCAGGGTGACGCCACGCACATCGTCGATCAGCTGGACGCTGATGTTCTTGTTGCTGCGGTGAACGGACAGACGAACGCGACCAGCGTTCACCTTCCGCAATTTGTTCCGAACGCGCAGGCGGCGCTTCAGAAACAGGGTTCTTTTGCTGTTTGCCATCTCTCGCGTCCTTACTTCTTCTTGCCTTCCTTGCGGAAGATGTACTCACCCTTGTACTTGATACCTTTGCCCTTATAGGGCTCGGGCTTGCGCCATTCGCGGATATTCGCCGCGACCTGGCCCACAAGCTGGGCGTCGTCACCTTCGACAACGATTTCGGTCTGCTTCGGGCAGGTCACCGTCACACCGGCGGGAACCTCGAAGTTCACTTCGTGGCTATAGCCCAGCGACAGTTTCAGGACATTGCCCTGGATCGCCGCACGATAACCCACACCGGTGATCTCCAGCTCGCGCTTGAAGCCCGAAGTGACGCCGGTCACAAGGTTCGCCACCATCGAGCGGGACATGCCCCACTGCTGGCGGGCGCGCTTGGACGTGCCACGCGGAGTGATCTTAACAACATTGCCATCAACGCTGATGGTGACGTCGTCGGTTGCATTGAAGCTTTTGGTGCCCTTGGGGCCCTTCACTTCGACGGTCTGGCCGGACACGGACGCCGAAACGCCTGCGGGCAGCTCGACCGGTTTCTTACCAATACGAGACATTGCCTTCCTCCTTAGAAGACCGTGCAGAGCACTTCACCGCCAACATTGGCGCTGCGTGCTGCTGCATCCGACATCACACCCTTGGGCGTGCTGACAATCGACACACCCAAGCCCTGACGGACCGAGGGGATATCCTTGACGCCCATGTAAACGCGACGCCCGGGCTTGGAGACCCGCTTGATTTCGCGAATGACGGGGGTGCCATCAAAGTATTTCAGGCTGATGACAAGGGTCGGGTGACCATTCTCATCCGTCGCCTTCTCGTAGCCGCGGATATAGCCTTCATCCGCCAGCACATCCAGAACCCAGGCACGCAGCTTGGACGCAGGTGTGACCACGGTGGACTTGCCGCGCATCTGGCTGTTGCGGATACGGGTGAGCATATCGCCGATAGGATCGTTCATATCACTCTCTCCCTTACCAGCTGGATTTCACCAGGCCGGGAATCTGGCCCATGGAGCCCAGATCCCGCAGCGCGATACGCGACAGTTTCAGCTTGCGGTAATATGCATGCGGACGGCCGGTCAGCTGGCAGCGGTTGCGCAGACGCACAGCAGAGCTGTTGCGCGGCAGTTTCGCCAGCTTCAGGGAGGCGCGGAAACGCTCTTCCATCGGCTTGGACTGGTCGTTCACGATCGCCTTCAGCGCAGCGCGCTTGGCGGCGAACTTGTCCACCAGCTCCTGACGCTTCTTTTCGCGTTCGATCATAGATTTCTTAGCCATAACTCTCTCTCCCGCGCTTAGCTGTTGAAGGGCATGTTGAAGTGCTTCAACAGCGCCTTAGCTTCCGCGTCGGTTCTCGCGGTGGTGGCGATGACGATGTCCATCCCCCAGACTTCATCGACTTTGTCGAAGTTGATCTCGGGGAACACGATGTGCTCTTTCAGGCCCATGGCATAGTTGCCACGACCGTCAAAGGATTTGCCGGGCACGCCGCGGAAGTCGCGGATACGGGGCATTGCAATCGTGATCAGACGATCCAGGAATTCATACATGCGGTCACCGCGCAGGGTGACTTTCGCGCCCATCGGCATGCCTTCACGAACGCGGAAACCTGCGATCGAGTTCTTGGCGATGGTCGTCACGGCCTTCTGACCGGCAATGGTCGACAGGTCTTCGACGGCCGATTTGGCCTTCTTGCTGTCGCGCACGGCTTCTGCACCGCAGCCGATGTTCAGGACGATCTTGTCCAGACGCGGGATCTGCATGTCGTTCTTGTAGGAGAATTCCTCCTTCAGAGCGGCCTTGATCGTCTCGGCATAAAGTGCCTTCAGACGCGGGGTATAGTTAGCAGTATCAAGCATCGATCACGTCCCCCGTGGTCTTGGCGAAACGCACTTTCTTGTCGCCTTCGATCTTGAAGCCGACGCGCGTTGCCTTGCCGTTCTTGTCCAGCATGGCCAGGTTCGACAGATCGATCGGCATCGCCTTGGGGATGCGACCGCCCTGGCTGGTCTGGCTTTGACGTGTGTGACGGATGGCCATGTTCAGACCCTCCACCACGGCTTTGCCGGCCTTGGGGTCAACGGACGTGATGGTGCCCTGCTTACCCTTGTCCTTGCCGGCCAATACGACGACCTTGTCGCCTGTTTTCAGCTTGGCAGCCATCTTACAGCACCTCCGGGGCGAGCGAGATGATTTTCATGAAGTTCTTGGCGCGCAGCTCACGAACGACCGGCCCGAAGATACGGGTGCCGACCGGCTCGTTGTTGTTGTTCAGGATGACTGCTGCGTTGCGATCAAAACGGATCGCGGTGCCGTCTTCACGGCGAACTTCCTTGGCGGTGCGTACGACGACGGCCTTGCGGACGTCACCCTTCTTCACGCGACCGCGCGGAATGGCTTCCTTGACGGACACCACGATGATGTCGCCAACGGATGCGTAACGACGGTGCGAACCGCCGAGAACCTTGATGCACTGCACCCGGCGTGCGCCGGAGTTGTCAGCAACATCCAGATTGGTCTGCATCTGGATCATTTGGTTTCTCCCGACCTTTGGGGGCCATTATCGGCGTTTCCCCAGGGTTTCGATGAACCGGAAGATTATCGCTTAGGACGCGATAACCTCCCAGCGTTTCGTTTTCGACTTGGGCGCACATTCCTGGATACGGACAGTATCGCCAACGTTGAAAGCATTCGTCTCATCGTGAGCCCGGTATTTCTTGGACTTACGGATGGTCTTTTTCAGAACAGGGTGCGTAAAGCGGCGTTCCACCAGAACGGTGACGGTCTGGGCGTTTGCCGTGCTGGTCACGGTGCCTTGAAGAATACGTTTGGGCATCTGTCAGGCTCCTTATTCTGCGGCCGCTGCGGCGGCTTTTTCGTTCAGCACGGTCTTCACACGCGCCACTTCACGGCGAACCGTCTTCATACGGGCGGTGGATTCCAGCTGGCCAGTCGCCTGTTGAAAGCGCAGGTTGAATGCTTCTTTCTTCAGAGCAACCAGATCCTCGCGGAGCTGATCGAGGGATTTATTGCGTAGTTCCTGGGCGTTCATGTCGCCGGTCCTTTTTAACAACGTCACCGGAGAGCCCCTTGTGACAGGGTCACCCTGATTCCCGGTGGAGATGGATGAAGGGGCCGTATAGGCCGGTTCCCTTCAGTTGACAAGGGCTGTTCTCACAGCCCCCTGCGGCAAAAGACAAGGCGGGGTTTCCCCCGCCCTGCCCTGTCTTATGGATCGGTCAGACCTTACCAGTCTTCGCGAACGACCACGCGGGTCTTGATCGGCAACTTCATGGCGGCCAGACGCAGAGCCTCGCGGGCGATGGTCTCGTCGACACCGTCGATCTCGAACATCACGCGACCCGGCTTGATACGGGCAGCCCAGAAATCCACGGAGCCTTTACCTTTACCCATACGGACTTCGGTCGGCTTCGAGGTGACCGGAACATCCGGGAAGATCCGGATCCAGACACGGCCTTGACGTTTCATGTGACGGGTCAGTGCGCGGCGAGCCGCCTCGATCTGACGCGCCGTAACCCGCTCGGGCTCAGTCGCCTTGAGGCCGAAGGACCCGAAGTTCAGGTCGCTGCCGCCCTTGGCCAGACCGTGGATACGGCCTTTGTGCTGCTTGCGGAATTTAGTGCGCTTAGGTTGAAGCATCTGTCATTCCTCCTTAACGGCGGCCGCCGGCGCCACGGGGCGCGGGACCATCCTGGAGTTCCTGCAGACGACGGTCATGGGCCGACGGATCGTGCTCCATGATTTCGCCTTTGAAAATCCAGACCTTGATACCGATGATCCCATAGGCCGTGGTGGCCTCGACATGGGCGTAATCGATATCGGCACGCAGCGTGTGCAGCGGCACGCGACCTTCACGGTACCATTCGGTCCGTGCGATCTCGGCCCCGCCCAGACGACCCGCGACGTTCACGCGGATCCCCAGAGCGCCCATGCGCATGGCGTTCTGCACGGCGCGCTTCATGGCGCGACGGAAGGACACACGACGCTCGAGCTGCTGTGCAATGCTTTCACCGACCAGAGCGGCGTCCAGTTCCGGCTTGCGGACCTCGACGATGTTCAGGTGCAGTTCGCTTGCAGTCAGCTTGGCCAGCTTCTTGCGCAGGGTTTCGATATCGGCGCCTTTTTTGCCGATGATCACACCCGGACGCGCCGCATGGATCGTGACGCGGCACTTCTTGTGCGGACGTTCGATGATCACACGGGCGATACCGGCCTGCTTGGCCTCTTCCTTGATGAACTTGCGGATCTTCAGGTCTTCCAAAAGAAGATTACCGTAATCCTTGGTGTCGGCATACCAGCGGCTGTCCCAGGTGCGGTTGACCTGAAGGCGCATGCCGATCGGATTGACTTTCTGACCCATTAGGCTTGCTCCTCAACTTGACGCACCTTGATGGTGAGTTCCGAGAACGGCTTGACGATCTTGCCGAACCGGCCGCGCGCACGCGGACGACCGCGCTTCAGCGTCAGGTTCTTGCCCACATAAGCCTCGGCGACGACCAGTTCATCGACGTCCAGGTTGTGGTTGTTCTCGGCGTTTGCGATGGCCGACTGAAGGCATTTCTTCACGTCGATCGCGATCCGCTTCTTCGAGAAGGTCAGGTCCGTCAGGGCCTTGTCCACCTTCTTGCCGCGGATCATCGCAGCTACCAGGTTCAGCTTCTGCGGGCTGGTCCGAAGCATGCGCAGTTTTGCCATTGCTTCGTTATCTGCCACGCGGCGGGGGTTTTTTTCCTTGCCCATGACTTACTTCCGCTTCGCTTTTTTATCGGCCGCATGACCGTAATAGGTCCGGGTCGGGGAATATTCGCCAAACTTCTGGCCGATCATGTCCTCGGTCACGTTGACCGGGATATGTTTCTTGCCGTTGTAGACGCCAAACGTCAGGCCCACGAACTGGGGCAGGATCGTCGAGCGGCGCGACCAGATCTTGATAACTTCACTGCGTCCGGATTCGCGGGCGGCTTCGGCTTTCTTCAGCACGTAAGCGTCAACGAACGGACCTTTCCATACAGAGCGAGACATCTGTTAACGCCCCTTCTTCTTGGCGTGACGCGAGCGCAGGATGAGCTTGCTGGACGCTTTGTTCTTGTTCCGGGTGCGCGCACCCTTTGTCGGCTTGCCCCACGGGGTCACCGGATGACGGCCACCCGAAGTCCGGCCTTCACCACCACCATGCGGGTGGTCGATCGGGTTCATGACGACGCCGCGGACGCTCGGGCGGATGCCCTTGTGACGCATGCGGCCTGCCTTGCCGTAATTCTGGTTGCTGTTGTCGGGGTTCGACACGGCACCGACGGTGGCCATGCATTCCTGACGCACGAGACGCAGTTCGCCCGAAGAAAGACGAATCTGGGCGTAGCCGCCATCGCGACCCACGAACTGGGCATAGGTGCCCGCCGCGCGCGCGATCTGACCACCCTTGCCGGGCTTCATCTCGATGTTGTGGACGATCGTACCGATCGGCATGCCCGAGAACGGCATCGCGTTGCCCGGTTTGATGTCGACCTTGGAGCCAGCGACGACAGAGTCGCCGACAGCCAGACGCTGGGGTGCCAGGATATAGGCTTGCTCGCCATCCTCATACTTCACCAGCGCGATGAAGGCGGTCCGGTTCGGGTCATACTCGATCCGCTCGACGGTGGCCGCCACGTCGAATTTGTTACGTTTGAAATCGACGATCCGATAGAGGCGTTTCGCCCCGCCGCCTTTGCGGCGCATCGTGATCCGTCCGGTGTTGTTCCGGCCGCCATTCTTGGTCAAACCCTCGGTGAGGGCCTTGACCGGACGTCCTTTCCACAGCTCCGAACGGTCGATCAGAACCAGCCCACGCTGGCCCGGCGTCGTCGGCTTATACGACTTGAGTGCCATGCTTTCTGTCTTCCGTTGTGCGTAGCGGGGCAGAGCCCCGCGATGTTGAAGGCCCCCGAAGGTGCCCAGTGTGTAGGGCCCCGAAGGTCCCCGTCTCAAAAATCCATGGCCCCGGCAAACCCGGGGCCATGAAAGATTCGCGCCCTACTATCAGAGACCCGTGGTCACGTCGATAGTGTTTCCCTCTTCGAGGGTGACATAGGCTTTCTTGACGTCCCGACGCTTGCCCGGCTGGCCGCGGAAGCGCTTGGTCTTGCCTTTGGTGATCGTGGTGTTGACGGCCTTGACCTTCACCCCAAACAGCGCCTCAACGGCCTGCTTGATCTCGGGCTTGTTCGAGTCCATCGCGACCTCAAACACGACAGCACCGTTCTCAGAGACCATGGTGGCCTTCTCGGTGATGATCGGCTTGCGGATCACATCGTAATGTTCAGCCTTCGCGCTCATTTCAGACGAGCCTCCAGTGCTTCGACACCCGCCTTCGTGATCACCAGGGTGTCACGCTTGAGGATGTCATAGACGTTTGCGCCCATCGTCGGCAGGATATCCAGACCTTCGATGTTGCGGGCGGCACGGGCGAACGTGTCATTGACGGTGGCACCGTCAATGATCAGCGCGCGCTTCCAGCCCAGCTTGGCCACCTGCTTGGCCAGAGCCGAGGTCTTACCTTCGGCTTCGGCAGCAGCGATGACGACCAGTTCACCAGCCTTCAGCTTCGCGGACAGGGCATGCTTGAGGCCCAGTTTGCGGAACTTCTTGGTCAGTTCGTGGCCGTGGCTGCGCGGGGTCGGGCCCTTGTAGACACCACCGTGACGGAAGATCGGCGCGTTCTTGTCACCGTGGCGTGCGCCGCCGGTGCCCTTCTGGCGATAGATCTTCTTGGTCGAGTAGGAGGTTTCCGAACGGGTCTTCACCTTGTGGGTGCCGGCCTGCGCGTTGTTGCGCTGCCAGCGGACCACACGGTGCAGGATATCGGCGCGCGGCTCAAGACCGAACAGCGCTTCGTCCAGATCCACGGAACCGGCGCTCGAGCCGTCCAGATTGATCACATCAAGTTTCATGCTTCACCCCCTTCGGCGGGCGCTTCTACGGCCGGAGCCTCGGCAGCTGCCGCGGCGATTGCCGATTTCAGGGCCGCCGGGAACGGAACGTTCTCGGGCAGCTTCTTCTTGACGGCGTCCTTGATCGTGACCCAGCCACCTTTGGAGCCGGGAACCGCACCCTTAACCATGATCAAGCCACGGTCGGCATCGGTTTTCACGACTTCAAGGTTCTGCGTGGTCACACGCACGGCACCCATATGGCCAGCCATCTTCTTGCCCTTGAACACCTTGCCGGGGTCCTGGCACTGACCGGTCGAACCATGCGAACGGTGGCTGATCGACACACCGTGCGAGGCCCGCAGACCGCCGAAGTTGTGCCGCTTCATCGCACCGGCAAAACCTTTACCGATGGATGTGCCCGCCACATCGACGCGCTGCCCTGCCACATAATGCTCGGCCGAGATTTCCTCGCCCACACCGATCATGTTGTCGGGGCTGACGCGGAATTCTGCGATCTTCCGCTTGGGGGCCACATTGGCCACCGCGAAATGACCACGCATGGCCTTGGACGTCCGCTTGGCCTTGGCATTGCCCGCACCCAGCTGAACGGCGGTATAGCCGTCCCGCTCGGGCGTGCGCTGTGCCACGACCTGCAGATTTTCAAGCTGGAGAACGGTCACAGGGATCTGCTTTCCGTCTTCCATGAAAAGCCGGGTCATGCCGACTTTCTTTGCGATTACACCAGAGCGCATCCTGGATACCCTCCTTCTTACGACTGCAACTTGATCTCGACATCCACACCAGCGGCGAGGTCGAGCTTCATCAGCGCGTCCACGGTCTGGGGGGTCGGATCAACGATGTCGAGCAGACGCTTGTGCGTGCGGATCTCGAACTGATCGCGGGATTTCTTGTCGATATGCGGCCCACGGAGAACCGTGAACTTCTCGATCTTGTTCGGCAGCGGGATCGGGCCACGCACAGTCGCGCCAGTGCGCTTTGCGGTGTTCACGATTTCCTGCGTGCTGGCATCCAGTACGCGGTAATCAAATGCCTTCAGCCGGATGCGAATGTTTTGGCTTTGCATAGTTTAGCCTTTCGCGGCGTTGGAGTTGATAGGAGGACCACCGGCTCATCCGGTGGCCCTCTTCGAACCCGAAGTGGTCTTTACTTCAGAATTTTGGACACGACACCCGCGCCGACGGTGCGGCCGCCTTCACGGATGGCGAAGCGCAGGCCGTCTTCCATCGCGATCGGCGCGATCAGTTCAACGGTGAACTTCAGGTTGTCGCCCGGCATCACCATCTCGGTGCCCTCGGGCAGCGTCACGGTCCCGGTCACGTCGGTCGTGCGGAAGTAGAACTGCGGACGGTAGTTCGCAAAGAACGGCGTGTGACGGCCACCCTCTTCCTTCGTCAGGATATAGGCTTCCGCCTCGAACTGCGTGTGCGGCATCACCGAACCCGGCTTGCACAGAACCTGACCACGCTCCACGCCCTCACGGTCGATACCGCGCAGCAGCGCCCCGATGTTGTCGCCGGCCTCACCGCGGTCCAGCAGCTTGCGGAACATCTCGACACCGGTGCAGACCGACTTCTTCGTGTCGCGGATACCCACGATCTCGATTTCGTCGCCAACGTTGATCACGCCACGCTCCACACGGCCGGTCACAACCGTACCACGACCCGAGATCGAGAACACGTCTTCGATCGGCATCAGGAACGGCTTGTCCACGGCGCGCGCCGGCGTCGGGATATAGGTGTCCACAGCTTCCATCAGCGCGCGGATCGAGTTCTCGCCGATCTCAGGCTGCGTGCCGTTCATCGCATGCAGCGCAGAGCCCTTGATGATCGGAATGTCGTCGCCCGGATACTCATAGGAGGTCAGAAGCTCGCGGATCTCCATCTCCACCAGCTCCAGCAGCTCCTCGTCATCCACCTGGTCAACCTTGTTCATGTAGACCACCATGTAGGGAATACCCACCTGGCGACCCAGCAGAATGTGCTCGCGCGTCTGCGGCATCGGGCCGTCAGCCGCGTTCACAACCAGAATCGCGCCGTCCATCTGCGCCGCGCCCGTGATCATGTTCTTCACATAGTCAGCGTGGCCGGGGCAGTCGACATGCGCATAGTGACGGGTCTCGGTCTCGTATTCCACATGCGCGGTCGAGATCGTGATCCCGCGTGCCTTCTCTTCCGGCGCGCCGTCAATCTGGTCATACGCGCGGAATTCGCCGAAATACTTCGTGATCGCAGCCGTCAGCGTCGTCTTGCCGTGGTCAACGTGACCAATCGTGCCGATGTTAACGTGCGGTTTGTTACGTTCAAACTTTGCCTTGCCCATCAGGGAACTCCTTGTTTTGTCGTCGGTGGTGGGCGCATGCCCACCCTACGGGGTTGTGGTAGGGTGGGGGTGACCCCCACCAACCGTTATGCGTATTTCTTCTGGATCTCGTCCGAGATGTTCTGCGGCACGGCCTCGTAATGGTCGAACTGCATCGTGAAGTTCGCCCGGCCCGAGGACATCGAACGCAGCGTGTTGATGTAGCCGAACATGTTGGCCAGCGGCACGAAAGCGTCGATGACGTTCGCGTTGCCGCGGCTGTCCTGCCCGTTCACCATGCCGCGACGGCTGGTCAGGTCGCCGATGATGCCACCGGTATACTCTTCCGGGGTCACCACTTCGACGCGCATGATCGGCTCAAGCAGCTTGGCGCCGGCCTTCTTCAGACCTTCACGCATCGCGGCACGCGCCGCGATTTCGAACGCCAGAACCGAGGAGTCGACGTCATGGTAGGCACCGTCCAGCAGGGCCACCTTGAAATCGATCACGGGGAAGCCTGCCAGCGGACCGGAATCCATGACCGACTTGATGCCCTTTTCGACGCCGGGAATGTATTCCTTCGGCACCGAACCACCCACGATCTTGCTTTCGAACGAATAGCCTTCGCCCGGCTGGGTTGGCATGATGACCATCTTGACGCGTGCGAACTGACCCGAACCACCCGACTGCTTCTTGTGGGTGTAGTCGATCTCGGCTTCACGGCTGACGGTTTCACGATAAGCCACCTGCGGCGCACCGATATTCGCCTCGACCTTGAACTCGCGCTTCATGCGGTCCACCAGAATGTCGAGGTGGAGTTCGCCCATGCCGCGCATGATCGTCTGACCGGATTCGAAATCGGTCTCGACGCGGAACGAGGGGTCCTCGGCTGCCAGACGTGCAAGCGCAATGCCCATCTTTTCCTGGTCGGCCTTGGTTTTCGGCTCCACGGCGATCTCGATCACCGGCTCGGGGAAGGTCATGGTTTCCAGAACCACCGGATCCTTTTCCGAGCACAGCGTATCACCGGTCGTCGTGTCCTTCAGACCAGCCAGAGCGATGATGTCGCCTGCGAAGGCTTCTTCGATCTCTTCGCGGTTGATGGCGTGCATCATCATCATCCGGCCAACGCGCTCTTTCTTGCCCTTGGTCGAGTTCAGCATCGAGTCGCCCTTTTTCAGGACCCCCGAATAGATACGCGTGAAGGTCAGCGAGCCGACGAACGGGTCGTTCATGATTTTGAACGCCAGGCCCGAGAAGGCCATGTTGTCGTCCGCACGACGCGGAATGTTGCGCGTTTCGGTCTCGTCACCGGGTTTGAAGCCCATGTAATCGACCACGTCCATCGGGCTGGGCAGGAAGTCGATCACGGCGTTCAGCAGCGGCTGCACACCTTTGTTCTTGAACGCGGAGCCGGCCATCACGGGCACGAAGGACAGCGACAGCGTGCCCTTGCGGATCAGCTGACGCAGGGTGGCCTCGTCGGGCTCTTTGCCCTCGAGATAGCCTTCCATCGCCGCATCGTCCATTTCGACCGCGACTTCGATCAGGTTGGCGCGCCATTCGTCGGCCAGATCCTGAAGATCGGCACGGATCGGCTGACGGACCCAGGACGCGCCCAGATCTTCACCTTTCCAGACCCACTCTTCCATCTTGATCAGGTCGATGATGCCTTCCAGCTGGTCCTCGGCGCCGATCGGCAGAGCGATGGGCGCAGGGATCGCACCGGTACGGTCTTTGATCATCTTCACGCAGTTGAAGAAGTCGGCACCGATCTTGTCCATCTTGTTGACGAACACGATGCGCGGCACCTTGTAGCGGTCAGCCTGACGCCACACGGTTTCTGTCTGCGGCTCGACACCGGCGTTGGCGTCCAGAAGGCAAACAGCGCCGTCCAGAACGGCCAGCGAACGCTCGACTTCAATGGTGAAGTCCACGTGGCCGGGGGTGTCGATGATGTTGAAGCGGTACTTGGTGTCCGACGTGCCCTCGAGACCCGGGTCTTCCTGGCGCTGCCAGAAGGTCGTGGTCGCAGCCGAGGTGATCGTGATCCCGCGTTCCTGCTCCTGCTCCATCCAGTCCATCGTGGCGGCGCCGTCATGGACTTCGCCGATCTTGTGGGACTTGCCGGTATAGAAGAGGATGCGCTCGGTCGTCGTGGTCTTGCCCGCGTCGATATGGGCCATGATCCCGAAGTTGCGATAGCGCGTCAGCGGATATTCGCGTGCCATGTAAGGTGCTCCTCTTACCAGCGGTAATGGCTGAACGCTTTGTTCGCGTCGGCCATCTTGTGTGTGTCTTCCCGCTTCTTCACGGCAGAACCGCGGCTGTTGACTGCATCAAGCAGCTCGCCGGCCAGGCGCTCTTCCATGGTCTTTTCGTTGCGGGCGCGCGAGGCGTTGATCAGCCAGCGGATCGCCAGGGCTTCACGACGCTCGGGGCGCACTTCAACGGGGACCTGATAGGTGGCACCACCGACGCGGCGCGAACGCACTTCGACGGAGGGTTTGATATTGTCCAAAGCTTCATGGAACACTTCGATCGGCGCGCGCTTGATCTTGTCTTCAACGCGGGACATCGCGTTATAGACGATGCGCTCGGCGGCGGATTTCTTGCCGTCGATCATCAGGTTGTTCATGAACTTCGTCAGAACCCGGTCACCATACTTGGCGTCGGGCAGGATTTCGCGTTTTTCAGCGGCGTGGCGGCGGGACATCTGTCAGATCCTCTTACTTCGGACGCTTCGCGCCATATTTCGAACGGCGCTGCTTACGGTTCTTGACGCCCTGGGTATCCAGAACACCGCGCAGGATGTGGTAACGGACACCGGGAAGGTCTTTTACCCGGCCGCCACGGATCAGAACCACAGAGTGCTCCTGAAGGTTGTGGCTTTCACCGGGGATATAGCTGATGACTTCGAAACCATTGGTCAGGCGCACCTTGGCAACCTTCCGCATGGCCGAGTTCGGTTTCTTCGGCGTCGTCGTGTAAACGCGCGTGCAAACGCCACGTTTCTGCGGGCACTGCTCGAGGTGCATCGACTTGGACCGTTTGACTTTGGGCTGCCGCGGCTTGCGGATCAGCTGTTGGATCGTTGGCATTGGGCTTCTTTCCCCGTCTATCAACACATGTGTCTGCGCGGGCATCCCCGCGGGTTAATCTCACGCACTTTGCGCGTCCACAAAGCACAATCACCGCCATCGTTCCCATTCCGAGGTAAACGACGCGGTGGGTTTCCAGAGGATCGAGGCAGCATTAGCCCGGATCGTGTCCACTACAGTTTTGAATTCGGCAAAAGGACAATGCCCGAGCCGGATGTGGGGCGTATAGGGGGAGTCGCAGGGGTTGTCAACACGCCGGGGACGCAGCTTTCAAACCCGTTGAAACGCCCGGCGGACGTCAGTCGCCGATACCGGTCCGCAGCTTAGCCTCGGTTGCGATACGGCGCTTCAGCTGACCCTCCCTGTAGATCATGAAGACCCCGCTCCCGACCACGATGACGGCCCCCACCAGCGTCAGCGGCGCGGGCCAGTCGCCGAACACAAGCCACCCCAGAACCAGTGCCCAGATCAACCCCGTATAGCGGAACGGCGCGACAAAGCTGATCTCGCCCACCCGCATCACCATGACCGAAAACACATAGCCAAAGACAACCATCACACCGGCGCCCAGAGTCATGCTGGCGCGGTGCAGTGTCAGCGGCACCCAGTCCACGCTCATGCTGGCAAAGCCAAAGGCGATCAGCAGGCCCAGAGACGTGATGAAGGTCACCATCATCGAATGGGTCGCCCCCGATACGCGCCGCGTAACCAGATCACGCACCGTGACACAAGCGACCGCGATCAGCGCATATACTGAGAAGATCGTGAATCCCTCGGTCCCGGGCCGCACGATCAGCAGCACACCGCACAGCCCCACAAGAATCGCGGTCATCCGCCGCCACCCCAACGCCTCACCAAAAAACAGCGCGGCGGCCAGGGTGACCACCAGCGGCAGCGACTGCATGATCGCGCTCACATTCGCCAGCGGCATGTTGTACAGCGCCGTCAGGAAAAAATAGGCCGACCCGATTTCGGCCACCGCCCGGATCACGATCAGCCTGCGATCCTGCGGCGGAATCCGCAGATGCAGCGCCCCCACATACCACGCCATCGTGCCGATCGCCAAAGTTGTCAGGATGCTGCGTAGAAAGATCAGCTGAAACAACGGCATGTCACCCGCAAGGGTCTTCATGAACGCGTCATTCATGGTAAAGGCCGCCATGCTGGCCATCATCAGCAGCGCGCCGCGCATATTGTCTGTCAGCATCGGTCTGCTCCGGAACCAGTCCGCCCGACGTTATCCGCGCCCGCAGCCACCGCAAGGGCAAAGCATGAAAAAACCCCCGCCGATCAGCGGGGGTTTTTCCGTCTCATCAAAAGCGCTCGATCTTATTCGTCGCGGCTCTCCGGTGTTTCCACCAGCGTGTCGAACTCGTCACCGCCGACATAGTCATCCACCGGCGCGGCCAGTGCTGCGGCGGCTTCGGCCTCCTCGCGGCGGGCCTCGATCACCACATTGTCACGCTCGGCAGCGATGCGACGCACGCGAGCCGTGGCGCCACCGGTCCCGGCCGGGATCAGACGACCGACGATCACGTTCTCCTTGAGGCCCACCAGCTTGTCGCGCTTGCCCTGCACCGATGCTTCGGTCAGCACGCGAGTGGTTTCCTGGAAGGACGCCGCCGAGATGAAGCTGCGCGTTTGCAGCGACGCCTTGGTGATGCCCAGCAGGATCGGCGCGCCCGTTGCCGGACGGCCGCCCTTGGCCATGATCTTCTCGTTGACCAGATCGAACTCGGCCTTGTCCAGATGTTCGCCCTTCAGCAGCGTGGTATCGCCGCTTTCGTCGATCTCCCACTTCTGGAGCATCTGACGCACGATCACCTCGATGTGCTTGTCGTTGATCTTCACGCCCTGCAGACGATAAACGTCCTGCACCTCGTCGATCATGTAGTCAGCCAGCGCTTCGACACCCAGAATGGCAAGGATGTCATGCGGCGCAGGATTGCCATCCATGATGTAGTCGCCCTTCTGCACGAAGTCGCCTTCCTGCACCGGGATATGCTTGCCCTTCGGCACCATGTATTCGACCGGGTCCATGCCTTCGACGGTGGGTTCGATCGTGATACGACGCTTGTTCTTGTAGTCCTTGCCAAAGCGCACGTAACCATCGCATTCCGCGATGATCGCGTGATCCTTGGGACGACGGGCCTCGAACAGTTCCGCCACGCGGGGAAGACCCCCGGTGATGTCCTTGGTCTTGGCACCTTCGCGCGGAATACGCGCCACCACGTCACCAGCCTTGATGTCCTGCCCTTCTTCGACGGACAGAATGGCGTCCACCGACATCGGATAGGTCACAGGGTTCCCGGCCTCGTTGCGAACGGGCTCGCCATCGGCATCAACCAAAAGGATCTCGGGCTTCAGCTCGTTGCCCTTGGGGGCCGCGCGCCAGTCCATCACGATCTTCTGGGTCATGCCTGTCGCATCATCGGTCTCGTCACGGACAGCAATGCCCGAAACCAGATCGATATACTTCACCTGGCCTGCCTTCTCGGCGATGATCGGCAGGGTATAGGGGTCCCACTCGAACAGCTTGTCGCCACGCGCAACCTTGCCGCCTTCCTTGACGAACAGCTTGGAGCCATAGCCCAGCTTGTGGCTGGCCCGCTCCTCGCCCGCATCGTCGCGGATGATCAGCTTCATGTTACGGCCCATGACCAGCGTCTCGCCATTCGAATTCTCGATGGTCGAGGCGTTCTCATAGGTCACGGTCCCGGCCTGGCTCGCCTCAAGGAAGGACTGCTGGCCACCCTGCGCAACGCCGCCGATGTGGAAGGTCCGCATCGTCAGCTGCGTGCCGGGTTCACCGATCGACTGCGCCGCGATGATACCGACGGCTTCACCGACGTTCACCATCGTGCCGCGCGCCAGATCGCGACCATAGCAGGTCGCACAGACACCATCCTCGGCCTCGCAGGTCAGCGGGCTGCGGATACGGGCACTTTGCAGGCTCGACACTTCGATCAGGTCCGCCATACGCTCGTCGATCAGAGCACCTTTCGGCACCATGACCTCGCCGGTGGCGGGGTTCACCAGATCCTCGGCAGCGACACGACCCAGCACACGCTCGGCCAGCGAGGACACGACCTCACCGTCGTTCACGGCGGCTTCTGCCGTGATCGCGCGGTCAGTGCCGCAATCCTTCTGACGCACGATGCAATCCTGCGCCACGTCGACCAGACGGCGGGTCAGATAACCCGAGTTCGCCGTTTTCAGAGCGGTGTCCGACAGACCTTTCCGCGCGCCGTGCGTCGAGTTGAAGTATTCAAGAACGGTCAGACCTTCCTTGAAGTTCGAGATGATCGGCGTCTCGATGATGTCACCGTTCGGCTTGGCCATCAGGCCGCGCATCCCGCCCAGCTGCTTCATCTGGGTGACCGAGCCACGCGCACCGGAGTGGGCCATCATATAGACCGAGTTCGGTTCCATTTCGGACCCGTCCGTGTCGCGCTTGTTGGCAGAGATGGTGTTCATCATCGCCTCGGTGACCTTGTCGTTACACTTCGACCAGGCATCCACGACCTTGTTGTACTTCTCACCCTGGGTGATCAGACCGTCCATGTACTGCTGTTCGAAATCCTTGACCTGGTCACGGGTCTCGTCAACGATCGTCCACTTGTTGTCCGGCACCACCATGTCGTCCTTGCCGAAGGAAATCCCGGCCTTGAACGCTTCACGGAAGCCCATGGTCATGATCTGGTCACAGAAGATGACCGACTCTTTCTGACCGCAATAACGGTAGACCGTGTCGATGACCTGCTGCACCTCTTTCTTCCGCAGAAGACGGTTGACCAGTTCGAAAGGCGCCTTGGCGTTCATCGGCAAAAGCGCACCCAGCCGCACGCGGCCCGGAGTGGTCTCGTACCGCTTGACGATCTCGTTGCCTTCTTCGTCGATCTGGGTGACCCGCGCCGTGATCTTGGCATGCAGGTGCACAGCACCGCTGTCCAGAGCGTGCTGAACCTCGTCGATAGACGAGAATGCCATCCCCTCGCCCTTCATGCCTTCACGCATGATGGTCGTGTAGTACAGACCCAGGATCATGTCCTGCGACGGCACGATGATCGGTGCACCGTTGGCAGGCGACAGAACGTTGTTCGTGGACATCATCAGAACGCGCGCTTCCAGCTGCGCCTCAAGGCTCAGCGGAACGTGCACGGCCATCTGGTCGCCGTCGAAGTCGGCGTTGAACGCCGAACAGACCAGCGGATGCAGCTGGATCGCCTTGCCTTCGATCAGGATCGGCTCGAACGCCTGGAAACCCAGACGGTGCAGCGTGGGTGCCCGGTTCAGCATCACGGGATGCTCGCGGATCACCTCGTCCAGAATATCCCAAACCTCGGGACGTTCCTTTTCCACCAGCTTCTTCGCCTGCTTGACGGTCGAGGACAGACCCTTCGCCTCAAGCCGCGAATAGATGAACGGCTTGAACAGTTCGAGCGCCATCTTCTTGGGCAGACCGCACTGATGCAGTTTCAATTCCGGGCCGGTCACGATGACCGAACGACCAGAAAAGTCGACGCGTTTCCCCAGAAGGTTCTGACGGAAACGGCCCTGCTTGCCCTTGAGCATATCCGACAGCGATTTCAGCGGGCGCTTGTTGGCCCCCGTGATCACGCGGCCACGACGGCCATTGTCGAACAGCGCATCAACAGATTCCTGCAACATCCGCTTTTCGTTGCGCACGATGATATCGGGCGCACGCAATTCGATCAGACGCTTCAGGCGGTTGTTCCGGTTGATCACCCGACGATACAGATCGTTCAGGTCAGAGGTCGCGAAACGGCCCCCATCCAGCGGCACCAGCGGGCGCAGTTCTGGCGGAATGACCGGGATCACCGTCAGCACCATCCACTCGGGACGGTTACCGGATTCCAGGAACGACTCCACGACTTTCAGACGTTTGATGATCTTCTTGGGCTTCAGTTCGCCAGTGGCTTCCTTCAGCTCGGCGCGCAGGGTTTCGGCTTCCTGCTCAAGATCAATCGCGGCCAGCATTTCGCGGATCGCTTCGGCACCGATATTGGCGGTGAAGGCGTCAGCACCATACTGGTCCTGCGCATCCATGAACTCTTCTTCGGTCAGCATCTGGCCATAGGTCAGATCTGTCAAACCGGGTTCGATCACCACATAGTTTTCGAAATACAGCACCCGCTCCAGATCGCGCAGGGTCATGTCCAGCATCAGGCCGATGCGGCTGGGCAGCGACTTGAGGAACCAGATATGCGCAACCGGCGAGGCCAGCTCGATATGGCCCATCCGCTCGCGGCGGACCTTCTGCAGCGTGACTTCCACACCGCATTTCTCGCAGACGACGCCGCGATATTTCATGCGCTTGTATTTGCCGCACAGGCATTCGTAATCCTTGATCGGGCCAAAGATACGCGCGCAGAACAGACCGTCACGCTCAGGCTTGAACGTACGGTAGTTGATGGTTTCGGGCTTCTTGATCTCACCATAGGACCAAGACAGGATCCGCTCGGGCGATGCCAGCGATACCTTGATCTCGTCAAAGGTCTTGATCGGGGCAACCGGATTGAACGGGTTGTTCGTGATTTCCTGGTTCATTTTCAAATCCTTGATTTGGGGCAGAGGCAAAGGGGAAAAAGGGGCGCGCGGGTCATGCCGCGCGCCGCCCTATTCACTCGTCCTCTGCATCCAGGAGTTCCATGTTCAGGCCAAGGCCGCGCACTTCTTTCACCAGAACGTTGAACGACTCGGGCACACCGGCCTCGAAATTGTCCTCGCCCTTGACGATCGACTCGTACACCTTGGTCCGGCCTGCCACATCGTCCGACTTCACCGTCAGCATTTCCTGCAGGGTATAGGCGGCGCCGTAAGCTTCCAGGGCCCAGACCTCCATCTCACCCAGACGCTGACCACCGAACTGCGCTTTACCACCCAACGGCTGCTGCGTGACAAGGCTGTACGGCCCGGTCGAACGCGCGTGGATTTTCTCGTCCACAAGGTGATGCAGCTTGAGCAGGTATTTCACACCCACGGTGACCGGACGGATGAACTGCTCGCCGGTGCGGCCGTCGAACAGGACCGACTGGCCCGAAGTGTCAAAGCCCGCACGTTTCAGCGCATCGTTGACATCGACTTCCTTGGCACCGTCGAAAACAGGCGTGGCGATCGGAACACCCTTGGTGATGTTGCTGGCCGCTTCGATCAGATGATCCTCGTCCATGCCTTCGATACCTTCGTCATAGACGTCGTCACCGTAAGCCTGACGCATCGCATCGCGCACCGGGGTCAGGTCACCCGACCGGCGATACTCTTGCAGCGCATCATCCACCCGCAGACCCAGCGTACGCGACGCCCAGCCCATATGGGTTTCAAGGATCTGACCGACGTTCATGCGCGACGGCACGCCCAGCGGGTTCAGACAGATATCGACCGGCGTGCCATCCGCAAGGAAGGGCATGTCCTCCATCGGGATGACCTTGGACACCACACCCTTGTTGCCGTGACGACCGGCCATCTTGTCACCGGGCTGCAACTTGCGCTTCACCGCGATGAACACCTTGACCATCTTCATCACGCCCGGGGGCAGATCGTCGCCACGACGGACCTTCTCGACCTTGTCCTCGAACCGAGCATCGAGGGTCCGCTTCTGCACTTCGTATTGTGCGTTCAGCGCCTCCATGATCTGTGCGTCGGCCTCGTTCTCCAGCGCCAGCTGCCACCACTGACCGCGGCTCAGCTGACCCAGAAGCTCCTCGTCGATGACGACGTTCGGCTTCACGCCCTTCGGCCCTTTGACAGCCACCTTGCCCAGGATCATGTCCTTCAGACGGGCATAGATGTTGCGGTCAAGGATCGCCAGCTCGTCGTCCCGGTCACGTGCCAGACGTTCGACTTCCTCACGCTCGATCTGAAGCGCGCGCTCGTCCTTCTCCACACCGTGGCGGTTGAAGACGCGCACTTCCACGACGGTGCCGAAATCGCCCGGCTTCACCCGCAGCGACGTATCGCGCACGTCCGAGGCTTTCTCACCAAAGATGGCGCGCAGCAGCTTTTCTTCCGGCGTCATCGGGCTTTCACCCTTGGGCGTGATCTTGCCCACCAGAATGTCGCCCGGCTCCACATCGGCCCCGATATAGACGATCCCGGCTTCGTCAAGGTTGCGCAGGGCTTCCTCGCCGACGTTGGGAATGTCGCGGGTAATCTCTTCCGGCCCCAGTTTCGTGTCACGGGCGGCGACTTCGAATTCCTCGATATGGATCGAGGTGAACACGTCGTCACGCGCGATCCGCTCGGAAATCAGGATCGAGTCTTCATAGTTGTAACCGTTCCACGGCATGAACGCGACGATCACGTTCCGGCCCACGGCCAGTTCGCCCATGTCGGTGCAGGGACCATCGGCAATAACTTCGCCTTTGGCCACCACATCGCCCACCTTCACCAGCGGACGCTGGTTGATGCAGGAGTTCTGGTTCGACCGCTGGAACTTGCGCATCCGGTAGATATCCACACCGGCATCGCCCAGTTCCAGATCCTCGGTCGCGCGGACCACGATCCGCATGGCGTCAACCTGGTCGATGATACCAGCCCGGCGCGCCATGATGGCCGCACCGGAATCGCGGGCCACGATGCCCTCGATCCCCGTGCCGACCAGCGGCGCCTCGGTCTGCACCAAAGGCAGCGCCTGACGCATCATGTTCGAACCCATCAGCGCGCGGTTGGCGTCGTCATTCTCAAGGAACGGAATGAGCGAGGCCGCCACCGACACCAGCTGCTTCGGGCTCACGTCGATCAGATCGACCTGCTCGCGCGGGGCCAGCGTATAGTCGCCCGACTGACGGGTGGTGACCAGATCGTTGACCAGATTGCCCTCGGCATCCAGCGTCGCGTTGGCCTGCGCCACGGTGTGGCGCATTTCCTCGGTTGCCGACAGATAGACAACCTCGTCGGTCACCTTGCCCTCTTTCACAAGACGGTAGGGTGTTTCGATGAAGCCATACTTGTTGACGCGAGCGTAGGTCGCCAGAGAGTTGATCAGACCGATGTTCTGACCTTCCGGCGTCTCGATCGGGCACATCCGGTCGTAATGGGTCGGGTGAACGTCGCGCACTTCGAAACCTGCACGCTCGCGGGTCAGACCGCCCGGCCCCAGCGCCGACAGGCGGCGCTTGTGCGTCACTTCGGACAGCGGGTTGGTCTGGTCCATGAACTGCGACAGCTGCGACGAGCCAAAGAATTCACGCACCGCAGCCGCAGCCGGCTTGGCGTTGATCAGATCCTGCGGCATCACCGTGTCGATCTCGACCGAGGACATACGCTCTTTGATCGCGCGCTCCATCCGCAGCAGGCCGACGCGATACTGGTTCTCCATCAACTCGCCCACGGAACGGACGCGACGGTTGCCGAGGTGGTCGATGTCGTCGATATCGCCCTTGCCGTCGCGCAGTTCGCACAGCGCCTTGATGCAAGCCACGATATCCTCGCGGCGCAGCGTGCGCATGGTGTCAGCAGCGTCCAGATCCAGACGCATGTTCATCTTCACACGGCCCACAGCGGACAGATCATAGCGATCCGCATCGAAGAACAGCGTGTCGAACAGCGCGCTCGCAGCCTCGACCGTCGGCGGCTCACCGGGGCGCATCACGCGGTAGATGTCCATCAGCGCGCCATCGCGGCCGATGTTCTTGTCCACCGTCATGGTGTTGCGGATGTAGGGACCAACGTTGATGTTGTCGATGTCCAGAACCGGAATGTCGGTGATACCGGCATCCATCAGCTCTTTCAGCGAACCACCCGTGATCTCGCCATCCTTGTCGCGGGTCAGGGTCAGTTCATCGCCGGCCTCGACATAGATCGCGCCGGTGTCCTCGTTGATGATGTCCTTGGCGACAAACTTGCCAAGGATATGCTCGAACGGCACCAGAAGCTCGGTGACCTTGCCCTCATCCTTGAGCTGCTTGACAGCGCGCGGCGTGATCTTCTTCGTCGCCTCGGCGATCACTTCGCCGGTGGCGGCATCGACCAGATCAAAGGTCGGACGCGTGCCACGCACACGGTCGGGGAAGAACTTGGTGACCCAGCCCTGCCCGGACCCCTTGGTCTTGGACAGCTTGTAGTTCACGGTGTCGTAATAGGCATCCATGATGCCTTCCTGATCCAGACCCAGCGCATAAAGCAGGGTCGTGACCGGCAGCTTGCGGCGACGGTCGATCCGCGCAAAGACGATGTCCTTGGCGTCGAATTCGAAATCCAGCCACGAGCCGCGATAGGGGATGATCCGGCAGGCGAACAGCAGCTTGCCCGAGCTGTGCGTCTTGCCCTTGTCATGGTCGAAGAACACGCCCGGCGAACGGTGCATCTGGGACACGATCACACGCTCGGTGCCGTTCACGACAAAGGTGCCGTTGGGCGTCATCAGGGGCATGTCGCCCATGAACACGTCCTGTTCCTTGATATCCTTGACCGACTTCGCGCCGGTATCCTCGTCGACATCGAACACGATCAGGCGCAGCGTCACCTTCAGCGGGGCTGCATAGGTCATGTCGCGCTGCATGCACTCGTCAACGTCGTATTTCGGCTTTTCCAGCTCGTATTTCACGAATTCCAGCACGCTGGTCTCGTTGAAATCCTTGATCGGGAAGACCGACTGGAACACGCCCATAATCCCTTCGCCATCGGCGGGGGTCGGCGCGTTGCCGGAATTCAGGAACAGATCATAAGAGGATTTCTGCACCTCGATGAGGTTCGGCATTTCCAGCACTTCGCGGATCTTGCCGTAATATCTGCGCAAACGTTTCTGGCCGAGGAAGGTCTGAGCCATGGTCGATGTCACCTTTCGTTTCTCTTTGGTCACGCATGTCGTCGGGCCACGACAGCGCAACACTTTGAAACAGGACTGTTCTGATCCATTCGCGGCCCCTGTCCCACCAGAGGCCTCCCGATCCTTGAACCGCACCTTGGAAAAGGCTTGTCATCAAGCCCTTTCCGAGACGGGTTAGGCTGGGCCCGGAAAACCGGACCCAGCCATAACAGATTGCCGGGTTTCCCCGGAACCGATTACTTCAGCTCGACGGTGGCGCCAGCTGCTTCCAGCTTTGCCTTGATGTCGTCAGCTTCGGCTTTCGAGACTTGCTCTTTCACAGCCTTGCCGCCGGCATCGACCAGGTCCTTGGCTTCTTTCAGGCCCAGACCGGTGATGGCGCGCACTTCCTTGATCACGTTGATCTTGGATGCGCCTGCGTCTTTCAGGATGACGTCGAATTCGGTCTGCTCTTCAGCAGCTTCGGCAGCGCCACCAGCGGCGGGGCCAGCCATCATCACAGCGCCGCCAGCGGCGGGCTCGATGCCGTATTCATCCTTCAGGATGGTTTTCAGTTCTTGTGCTTCGAGAAGCGTCAGACCAACGATCTCTTCTGCCAGTTTCTTCAGATCAGCCATTTTACTGTTTCCGTTCGTTTAAGATGTGTTCCAACGTGCGGGGTGTTCCACACGCAAATCAAAGGTTGCTCACGCGGCCGCCTTGTCCTCGATCGTGGACAGGATGGACGCGATATTCGAAGCAGGCGCGCCAATCGCACCGGCGATGTTCGCAGCAGGTGCCGCAATGCAACCCACGATCGAAGCGATAAGCTCCTCACGCGACGGCATTTTCGACACAGCTTCGACACCGGCCCGGTCCAGAGCCGTGCTGCCCATAGCCCCGCCAAGGATTTCGAACTTCTTGTTGTCCTTGGCAAAGTCCTCGGCCACCTTGGCTGCTGCCACGGGGTCCTCGGAATAGGTCAGTACGGTCATGCCCGTCAGAAGATTGGCGATGCTTTCGCAAGGCTTCCCCTCAAGGGCGATCTTGGCGAGCTTGTTCTTGGCGACGCGGACAGACCCACCATTTTTGCGCATGCGCGCACGCAGGTCCTGCATCTCGGCAACCGTGAGACCTGCGTAATGGGCAACGACCACAACGCCAGAGCTTTCAAAGATCTGGCCGAGTTCCTCGACCACTTTCTCTTTTTGTGCTCTATCCACAGTTTCACTCCAAATTTGGGAGGGAAGACCCTCCGGCTCGTCTACGCCGGACAAAAGGTGCCCGGCATTCGGGTCCTTACGGGTCTGGCCAAGCTAGCCTCGGGAGCGCAGTCGAACGCCCGAAGAAATCTGGTCTTATCCCGTCTCAGGCAGGATTTATGGCTAGGCCACCCACCTTCTCGGACGAATCGGAAGGCCGCCACGACAGGGTCGGGCGACCTAACGAGGGGTTGTCTAGTCTCTTGTGCAAGAAATGTGAAGCCCCCGTTCGCACTTTCACGCAAACGCGACAATTCACACCGTCACAAGCCATCAACACCAGCCAGAAACACCTTGAACTTGCGGCGCGCGGCGTTCCACGGAAACTTGAAATATGGATCGGGTGACTGCCAACCGCTTCCGTAGTTATTGGCCAGCATCCTTGCCGGATCTGCCGGAATCATATGCCCGGAATGCGCGCAGGGCGTCAGCGGCAGAACATCCTGCCGCGTCAGATCGCCATAGGAATGCGGATAGACAAAAAATGCATCCCCCTCGAACCATGCCGGGAACAAGTCGAATGCAACGCCATCCGCACCCGTCAGTTTGAGGATGGCATTGCTGTCCATCTGCTCCTCGTCCAGATGCCCCTCCTCTTTCAAGAACGCGCGAAGTTCGGTCCATTCCTGAACCGCCGCCTCTGCTGACTCTGCTCGCAGAATGATCGCAAGATCAATGTCGTCATCATGATCGATCAATCGACCATCCCGCACCACGCCCAGCAACGTGCCCGAGTTGAGAAAGACCTGATAGCCCTGCCGCGTCAGAAAACCGATATGTTCGCTGACGCGGTTCCAGATCGGGTTGTGGTCCATTTCGCCAAAATTCTTTTGATTGTAACCGTGGTTGGACAACCGATCATCTTTCAGGGCGGTTTTGAGCAGCCTTTCAAAAGCGTTGAAGAGGTGCAAGGCATTGCTGCTCTCCCGATAGCTGCGCAGCAGCTTCATTGTGCGAACGACAATAGCCGGGCGAATGCGGCCCGCGACGCAGGTCGCGATCCGCGCCTCCAGCCATTCGCCGCGCATCCGCGCACTGGTCAGTTGCTTGAGTTCCGCGAAATAGCGGAAGGCATCAAACCCCTTCTCCTCAAACAGCAGGGCATACAGCGCAATCGCTCTTATCTCGCAGATGCGTCGCTCTTGATCTGAAAGGTCATCGCGGAACGTCCGTTCCAATACCGGAACGACAACAGGTTGCTGCATGCGCCACTCTCGAAAAATAAACACCGGAAATGTTCTGTGCTGCAAAAGCATAGGAGAATGACGGCAAGGGGAAAACAGGTTTCTTGCGGTCACAATGAAAAACGCCGGCCCAAGGGCCGGCGTTCCACCTGGTCGCTTTGCAGCGTCAGATCACTCTGCGTTGGCCGAAGCCAGATCAACAGACACGCCCGGGCCCATCGTCGACGACAACGAGACCTTGCGCAGATAGGCACCCTTGGCACCCGCAGGCTTGGCACGGGACACGGCACCGACGAAGGCGCGGATGTTCTCGACCAGCTTGGCCTCGTCAAAGGACACTTTGCCGACGCCTGCATGCACAACACCGGCCTTCTCGACCTTGAACTGCACTTCACCGCCCTTGGCAGCTTGCACGGCGGTGGCGACATCCATCGTCACAGTGCCGACTTTGGGGTTCGGCATCAGGTTGCGCGGACCCAGCACCTTGCCCAGACGACCGACGACCGGCATCATGTCGGGGGTAGCGATGCAGCGATCGAACTCGATCTTGCCGGACAGAATGGTTTCCATCAGATCCTCGGCGCCAACGATATCGGCACCGGCTGCAGTGGCTTCATCAGCCTTGGCACCGCGGGCGAAGACAGCGACGCGCACGTCCTTGCCGGTGCCGTTGGGCAGGCCGACAACACCACGGACCATCTGATCCGCGTGACGCGGGTCAACGCCAAGGTTCATCGCGATTTCGACGGTTTCGTCGAACTTGGCCGAGGCATTCGCCTTGATCAGCGCGACGGCTTCTTCAACGCTCAGGTTTTCCTTGCCGGCAACGGCTTCGCGAGCGGCGCGGGTACGTTTTCCAAACTTCGCCATCTTACTTCACCTCAATGCCCATAGAGCGGGCGGAGCCCAGGATGATCTGCATTGCGCCTTCGATGTCGTTGGCGTTCAGATCGACCATCTTCGCTTCGGCGATCTCTTTCACCTGTGCGACGGTCACGCTGCCTGCGGTGGCGCGGCCGGGAGTCTTGGACCCGGACTGCAGCTTGGCGGCTTTCTTCAGGTAATAAGACGCGGGCGGCGTCTTGATGTCCATGGTGAAGGACTTGTCCTGATAATAGGAAATCACGACCGGAGTCGGCGCGCCGGGCTCCATATCTGCGGTCTTGGCGTTGAACGCCTTGCAGAATTCCATGATATTGATGCCGCGCTGACCCAGAGCCGGGCCGACGGGCGGGGAGGGGTTGGCTTGCCCGGCTTTCACCTGAAGCTTGAGCTTGCCGATCAGTTTCTTGGCCATATGGCCTCTCCTTTTGTCCAACGCCGGGCTGACGCGTCAGCCGGCACTTCGTGGCGTGGTCCGGTCTGGCGGTCGCGACCGCCGCGCCTCCCACGTGTGCACACTCAGATCTGCTTGGAGACCTGCGTGAATTCCAGTTCGACCGGGGTTTCCCGGCCAAAGATCGAAACAGCCACCTTCAGGCGCTGGTTCGCTTCGTCGATTTCCTCGATCATGCCATCGAAATCCTCGAAGGGACCGTCGTTGACCTTGACCTTCTCGCCGATCTCGAAGTGGATCAGGGTGCGCGGGCTTTCCTCGCCCTCCTGCACCCGGCCCAGGATCGCCTGCACCTCGGCATCGCGCATCGGCATCGGGCGGCCCTGCGGACCCAGAAACCCGGTGACGCGGTTGATCGAGTTGATCAGGTGATAGCCCTTGTCGGACATCTCCATCCGGACCAGCACGTAACCCGGCATGAAGCGACGCTCGGTCGTCACCTTCTTGCCGCGACGCACTTCGATCACTTCTTCCGTGGGGACCAGAACCTCTTCGATCTGATCCTCAAGACCGTTCTCGATGACGGCTGTTCTGATCTGTTCGGCGATCTTCTTCTCGAAGTTCGACAGAACACTCACCGAATACCACCGCTTCGCCATCGCTGTTCCAGTCCTCAACTTCCGGCATCTGCCGGCATTTTCCTTATAGTCCAAAGGCTTGATCGCCCCGGCCCGAAAACAAAAATAGGCGTGCAACTCGAATCGCCGCACGCCATTTCCGGATCAGGTCTGCCCTCTACAAAGGAAACTGTCCGGATTCAAGGGCAAGCGGCGTTTTTGATCCGTATTGGATCAGCCGAACATCCCCAGAACGCTGCGCAGACCGAACTGGATCGTCAGGTCCACCAGCGAAAAGAAAAGCGCCGTCAGGGCCGCCAGAATGAAAACCATCACGGTCGTCAGCAAAACCTCGCGGCGGGTCGGCCAGACCACTTTGGAAACTTCCGAGCGGACCTGCTGAATATACTGGATCGGGTTGGTGCGTGCCATGGATGCATCTTTTCTGTCAGGATCAGCGGATCACATACGCGGGTCGCCTGACGAATTCAAGGCCCGGCGCGGGTCGGATCGTCGCTGGAAAGGAAGATGGCAGGGGCAGCAGGGTTCGAACCCGCGACCTACGGTTTTGGAGACCGTCGCTCTACCAGCTGAGCTATACCCCTAAGGCCGGTGCATCCGATACGATGCACAGCCCCCAAGATCAAGGGTGATTTTGCCCTGCCCCACCCGGAAATGCAAAACGCGCGAGGGTTGCCCCCCGCGCGTCACATGCAACGATCCTAAGATCTATTACTTCAGAATTTTCGACACGACACCCGCGCCGACGGTGCGGCCGCCTTCACGGATGGCGAAGCGCAGGCCGTCTTCCATCGCGATCGGCGCGATCAGTTCAACGGTGAACTTCAGGTTGTCGCCCGGCATCACCATCTCGGTGCCCTCGGGCAGCGTCACGGTCCCGGTCACGTCGGTCGTGCGGAAGTAGAACTGCGGACGGTAGTTCGCAAAGAACGGCGTGTGACGGCCACCCTCTTCCTTCGTCAGGATATAGGCTTCCGCCTCGAACTGCGTGTGCGGCATCACCGAACCCGGCTTGCACAGAACCTGACCACGCTCCACGCCCTCACGGTCGATACCGCGCAGCAGCGCCCCGATGTTGTCGCCGGCCTCACCGCGGTCCAGCAGCTTGCGGAACATCTCGACGCCAGTGCAGACCGACTTCTTCGTGTCGCGGATACCCACGATCTCGATTTCGTCGCCAACGTTGATCACGCCACGCTCCACACGGCCGGTCACAACCGTACCACGACCCGAGATCGAGAACACGTCTTCGATCGGCATCAGGAACGGCTTGTCCACGGCGCGCGCCGGCGTCGGGATATAGGTGTCCACAGCTTCCATCAGCGCGCGGATCGAGTTCTCGCCGATCTCAGGCTGCGTGCCGTTCATCGCATGCAGCGCAGAGCCCTTGATGATCGGAATGTCGTCGCCCGGATACTCATAGGAGGTCAGAAGCTCGCGGATCTCCATCTCCACCAGCTCCAGCAGCTCCTCGTCATCCACCTGGTCAACCTTGTTCATGTAGACCACCATGTAGGGAATACCCACCTGGCGACCCAGCAGAATGTGCTCGCGCGTCTGCGGCATCGGGCCGTCAGCCGCGTTCACAACCAGGATCGCGCCGTCCATCTGCGCCGCACCCGTGATCATGTTCTTCACATAGTCAGCGTGGCCGGGGCAGTCGACATGCGCATAGTGACGGGTCTCGGTCTCGTATTCCACATGCGCGGTCGAGATCGTGATCCCGCGTGCCTTCTCTTCCGGCGCGCCGTCAATCTGGTCATACGCGCGGAATTCGCCGAAATACTTCGTGATCGCAGCCGTCAGCGTCGTCTTGCCGTGGTCAACGTGACCAATCGTGCCGATGTTAACGTGCGGTTTGTTACGTTCAAACTTTGCCTTGCCCATCCTGCGCAGCGCCTTCTGGTTCGGGGGTCGCCCAGTGCTCGGACAAACCCGTTTCTGTCTCCGCGCGCCGTTTATTGACTTGGACGGGGAAAATCAAGCGTCTCTTGGAAAGGGCGCAGCCCCGGATCAGGTCTCGGGGAAAGGCGCGACTTCAGGCTCCACAAGGATAGCGCCTGCGGGCGGGGCAATCCTGACAGAAGACGTCTCGGGCGATGCGGCATTTGCGGTGCCACGGGTTTCCGGCGTGGCGCTCGTAGCCTCTGCCGCATCATCATCCTCGGCGTCGGACAAGGTGACCTGCGGACCGGGGGCCTCGCCGAACCATCCCTCAGACGCACGGCGCCGCACCATGAAATTCTCGATCTGTTTTGCGGCATTGCGGCTGAGGTTGCGCATCTGCACCTCTTTCGATTGGGTCAGACCCGAGCCGAGGATCGTGTTGCCCGAAATCGTCTCCATGATCGTGATCTGCTCAGGCGGCGTGTTCAGCTTGCCCCCCGCCGCATCATCCCAAACCGTCACCAGCAGGATCAGCACCGAATTGGGCGACGCGACGATCGGGATGCCCGGCTGCGCCAAGACGTAACCTTCGACGCTGACTCCAAGATGATAAAGCTTGTCGCCCTCATACCGCCCGAACCGCTCGTCAATGGCCCCCGTCAGCGCCTCTTTCCACTCTTCCTCTGACGCTTCGCGCGACACAGGCCCGCGGGTCATCTTGGACGCGACCACGACATTATGCCCCAGCCGGAAATCGCCCAGATCGGCCGGCGCCTCGTCAAGGTCATTGGGATTGGTGCAGGCAGCCAGAAGAACGACCGAAGCCAGCAGGGCGATGAGACGATGCATGCGAATGTCCTTCGAACCTTTGCCTTGGGCATAGCGCAGGGCACCGCCCGGTGCAACGCGACTGTCGTCACTTCTGTCCCCGGCGTGGCCCCTTTGCCAGCGCCGGGTCGGTCAAACCATCAGGTGAACTTGTTGTCCCGCGGAAAGCCGCGCGGCGCCATGCGGCCTGCTGTGGCCCGCTTGGCCAGCCATTCGTCCAGATCGCCTTCCGTCCGCGTGCGCCCTGCCGGATCGCGCCATGTCAGCCCGTCGGCCAGCACGAAAGTGATCGCATCCGACAACCCGCCATCCTTGAACTTCTGCAGGCGCACACCCTTGCCCCGGCCCATTTCGGGCAATTCGTCCAGCGGGAATACCAGAACCTTCCGGTTTTCACCCACGCAGGCCACATGATCCCCCACAACGGGGCGGCAGACCAGCGCGCGGGCATCCCCGGAAAGGTTCAACACTTGTTTACCCGTGCGGGTCTGTGCCACGACCTCATCCTCGGGCACGACAAACCCATCACCGGCCGAGGACGCGACCAGAAGCTTGCGCCCCGGCTTGTGGATCAGGATGTCCACGATCTGCGCCTCGTTCGGCAGATCGACCATCAGGCGCAGCGGTTCGCCCATACCGCGCCCGCCGGGCAGGTTCATCGCGCCGACCGTATAGAAACGCCCGTTCGACGCAAAGACCAGCAACTTGTCGGTCGTCTCGGCATGGAACGCGAAACGCGGCCCGTCCCCATCCTTGAACTTGATCTCGCGGGTCAGGTCGATATGCCCCGACATCGCGCGGATCCAGCCCATCTGCGAGCAGATCACCGTCAGCGGCTCGCGCTCGATCATCGCCTCCAGTGGCACATCCTCGATCACGCCCGCCTCCGCGAACTGAGTCCGCCGCGCCCCGCCGGGGCTGGAGGCCCCAAACTGCTTGCGCACCTCGCGCAGCTGATCCGAGATTGCCGCCCATTGCAGCTTCTCGCTCTCCAGCAGATCCTCCAGAGTGGCGCGTTCCTCCATGAGCGCATCACGCTCGCGGATCAGCTCCATCTCCTCCAACCGCCTGAGCGACCGCAGACGCATGTTCAGGATCGCCTCGGCCTGCACTTCGGTCAGCGACGGCTCTTCATCATCCCCAATCACACGCGCCAGCAAGGGCGAGACATAATCCTTCTCGGACACAGCCCGTGCGTGCGGACTGCCCCAATCCTCATACATCAGCGCCCGCTTGGGATCATCGTCATACCGGATGATGTCGATCACCCGGTCCAGATTCAGAAAGGCAATGATGAACCCTTCCAGCACCTCAAGCCTGTGGTCGATCTTCTCCAGCCGGTGCTGCGACCGCCGCTGCAAGACCTCGCGCCGGTGATCCAGAAACGCGCGCAACACTTCCTTGAGCGAGCAGACCTTGGGTGTCAGCCCGTCGATCAACACGTTCATGTTCAAGCTGAACCGCACCTCAAGGTCCGAGTTGCGGAACATCATCCCCATCAGCACATTCGCATCAACGGTGCGCGCGCGCGGCTCCAGCACCAGCCGCACATCATCGGCGGATTCATCCCGCACATCGCCCAGAATGGGGATCTTCTTGGTCTGGATCAGTTCCGCGATCTTTTCGATCAGCTTGGATTTCTGCACCTGATAGGGGATTTCCGTGATCACGATCTGCCACTGGCCGCGCCCCAGATCCTCGACCTCCCACTTGCAGCGCAGCCGGAATGCCCCGCGCCCGGTGCGATAGGCTTCGGCGATATTCTCACGCGGCTCGACGATCACGCCGCCCGTAGGAAAATCGGGACCGGGCACGTATTGCAGCAATGTCTCGTCCCGCGCATCGGGCGACTTGATCAGGTGCAGACAGGCCCCGATCAATTCCTCGATATTATGCGGCGGAATGTTCGTCGCCATGCCGACCGCGATCCCCGACGATCCATTGGCCAGAAGGTTCGGAAAGGCCGCAGGAAACACCACAGGTTCTTCCAACGTGCCGTCATAGTTGGGCCGGAAATCGACGGCATTCTCGGCCAGCCCCTCCATCAGAGCCTCGGCGGCGGCGGTCATGCGCGCTTCGGTGTATCGCGCGGCGGCGGGGTTATCCCCGTCGATATTGCCAAAGTTCCCCTGCCCGTCCACCAGCGGATAGCGGACGTTGAAATCCTGCGCCAGACGCGCCATCGCATCATAGATCGCGGCATCGCCATGCGGGTGATAGTTCCCCATCACATCGCCCGAGATCTTGGCCGACTTGCGGAAACCACCCGTGCTGCTCAACCGCAACTCGCGCATCGCATAAAGGATACGGCGATGAACCGGCTTCAACCCGTCCCGCGCATCGGGCAAGGCCCGGTGCATGATCGTGGACAAGGCATAGGTCAGATAGCGCTCGCCAATGGCGCGGCGCAGCGGTTCCGATACCTCGGAAGGGTTCGGGATGGGATCGTCAATCAGGTCACTCATGCGCTTGGTGATAGACGCAGCCCGCGGCGGGGTAAAGCGAGCAGCGCATGGCTTTCATTTGTTTTTGAAAGTTTCATCAGCATCCACCCTGCGAATCGCGTATAATCACAGACCTGCCGGTTCAATTTTTGACCAATATTTTAAGCAGTGGCATTTGGGGGTGCGCGATATGTGGCGCTTTATCATCATGACTTTTGCATTTCTGGGATGGTCGTTCTACACGATCAGCGGGGGTGCCGACTACCAGCCGCGCGAAGACTCGCGGCAGGCCGCAGCCCTCAAGGCCGAGGCCGAACGGAAACTGGCCGCCCTTTCTCCGAACGTCGTCGCCAGTGTCGCCCCAAAAGTGGAAAACACTGACGAGGTGACGCGCAACGCGATCGACCTGACCGAGATGCTGCCCGGCAAGAACATTCTCCAGCAGCCGGTTCGCGTCCTCTCGCAGCGGTCAGAACCGGTCGAAACCGTGCAGACCCCATATCAGGACAAGCGGCTTGCCAGTCTCAGTCTGGCCCAGCCCGCCGCCTTTGCCCAAGCCGCCGGAATGGCGCCGGTCTCGCCCGAAAATGCGCCCACCGCCCAGCAGGATCTGCGCGACCTCAGACACATCACAGGCACCAGCGTCAACATGAGGACAGGCCCCGGCACAGGGTATGCAGTTTTTGCCCGAGTCATCCGCGACACCGATGTCGAAGTTCTGGAAACCTTCGAGAATGGCTGGCTGCGTCTGCGCGTGATCGAGAACAGCAAGGTCGGCTGGGTCCACTCCACACTGGTCTCGGCCAAGCCGGTTTCTGACGACGAGGGGTGACCGCGGCGAAAGCCGGTATTGCGCGGCCCGTCATCACAGGCCATGAAGGCCGCATGAACGCGAAATCCATCCTGATCACCGGTTGCTCTTCCGGCATCGGCTATGACGCCGCCCACGGGCTCAAGGCGCATGGCTGGCGCGTCTTTGCCGCCTGTCGCCAACAGGCGGATGTCGACCGCCTCACCGCCGAAGGGCTGGAGTCGGTGCAACTCGATTATGCCGACCCTGCCTCGATCCGCGCCGCGCTGGATCATGTGCTGGACCGGACGGGCGGCACGCTGGATGCGCTCTTCAACAATGGCGCCTATGCCTGCCCCGGTGCCGCCGAAGATCTGCCGCGCGAGGCACTGGCCCAGATATTCGAGGTCAATGTCTTCGGCTGGCACGATCTCACACGGCTGGTCATTCCGGTGATGCGTGCGCAGGGCCATGGCCGGATCGTCAATTGTTCCTCGGTGCTGGGGTTGGTCGTGGCCCCGTGGCGATCCGCCTACAACGCCACAAAATACGCCGTCGAAGCCCTCAGCGACACCCTCAGGATCGAGATGCGCGGCACCGGCATCGACGTGATCCTGATCGAACCCGGCCCCATCGCCAGCCGCATCCGCGCCAATTCCATTCCGCATTTCGAACGCTGGATCGACTGGCAGAACAGCCCGCGCGCCGATCAATACCGCAACACACTGCTCAAACGGCTCTATGAACCAAAGGCCAAAAAGGACAGGTTCGAACTGCCCGCCGCAGCCGTGACCGCCAAACTGATCAGCGCCTTGGAGTCCCCGAAACCCAAGGCGCGCTATTTCGTGACGACGCCCACCTATGCGATGGCCACCTTGCGGCGTATCCTGCCCACACGCGCGCTGGACTGGGTTCTGACCAAGGGCTGATCTGTCGCTGGTCTGTGCGGAATTTCCGGTTCGCTTTTTACCGCGCGCCCCCTACATGGGGCGAATAAAGGAAGAAGGACTGAAGTCATGAGGGACGATCCACTGTTTTACGTCGTCGTTGCTGCCTGTCTGGGCGTGTTGGCCATTCTGATGGTCGGCATCGGCGGCTTTGCCAAGGGCGGCGAATTCAACCGCAAGCATGGCAACCGGATCATGCGCTGGCGGATCGGGGCCCAATTGGTCGCCGTGATCCTGATTCTTCTCTTCGTATGGATTCGCAGACAGGGGTAACCGATGATCGTTCTGAACAAGATCTACACCAAAACCGGCGACGACGGCGAAACCGCT
Source organism: Seohaeicola sp. 4SK31 (assembly GCF_028802875.1). NCBI lineage: Bacteria > Pseudomonadati > Pseudomonadota > Alphaproteobacteria > Rhodobacterales > Roseobacteraceae > Seohaeicola > Seohaeicola sp. 4SK31. Next base: position 82,723 of record NZ_JARAMP010000006.1, read on the forward strand.
CTGGGCAATGGCGCGCGCGTCGCCAAGCACTCGATGCGTGTCACCGCCTATGGCACCGTGGACGAGGCCAACGCCACCGTCGGCATGGCCCGCCTGCACGCTGAGCCCGAACTGGACGCGGCGCTGGCCCGGATCCAGAACGACCTGTTCGATCTGGGCGCGGACCTGTGCCGCCCCGACATGGAACGTGACGCCGATGCCGAATACCCGCCCCTGCGGATGGTCAAATCCCAGGTGGACCGGCTTGAATCCGAAATCGACACCATGAATGCCCGGCTGGAACCGCTGCGCAGCTTCATCCTGCCCGGCGGATCGGCGCTGGCGGCCTATCTGCACCTCTGCCGCACCGTCAGCCGCCGCGCCGAGCGCGAGACCGTGGAACTGGCCACGATGGAGAACGTGAACCCGAACGCGGTCAAATACCTCAACCGCCTGTCCGACTGGTTTTTTGTGGCCGCGCGCGTCGCCAATGACGATGGCCGCGCTGATGTGCTGTGGGTGCCGGGGGCCAACCGTTAATTTCCTCTTAAGTCCCATCGTGGGACATCTGATCGAAGAAACGCGGCGTCTAAAGACCATGACGTGACGATTTTGCCCTGTTTCAAGGCCGCGCAAGATTATATCAACGCCCGGAGTGTTATCTGGGGAGTCGCCTCGCGCCTTCCCGCAATCCAAGGGAGACCACGCCAATGAAGGTACTTGTGCCTGTCAAACGTGTGATCGACTACAACGTGAAAGTTCGCGTCAAGGCGGACGGAAGCGGTGTCGATCTCGCCAATGTCAAAATGTCCATGAACCCGTTCGACGAGATCGCGGTGGAAGAGGCGATCCGGTTGAAGGAAGCGGGCAAGGCCGAAGAGGTCGTGGTGGTTTCCATCGGCGTCAAGCAAGCGCAGGAAACCCTGCGCACCGCACTCGCTATGGGCGCCGACCGCGCCATTCTGGTCGTCGCCTCGGATGATGTTCACAACGACATCGAACCGCTGGCCGTGGCCAAGATCCTGAAAGCCGTCATAGCCGAGGAAGCCCCCGGTCTGGTGATCGCGGGCAAGCAGGCCATCGACAATGACATGAACGCCACCGGCCAGATGCTGTCGGCCCTGCTGGGCTGGTCGCAGGCGGCCTTCGCCTCGCATCTGGATATCCAGGGCGATCACGCGCTGGTCACCCGCGAAGTGGATGGCGGTCTGCAAACGATCAAGGTGAAACTGCCCACAATCGTGACCGCCGACCTGCGCCTGAACGAGCCGCGCTATGCGTCGCTGCCCAACATCATGAAGGCCAAGAAAAAGCAGCTCGATGAAAAGACCGCTGCCGATTACGGCGTCGATGTCACCCCGCGCCTGACCGTGGTCAAGACCACGGAACCCGCAGCGCGCGCGGCAGGCATCAAGGTAGGCTCGGTCGACGAGCTTGTGGCGAAACTCAAGGAAGTGGGGGCTGTATAATGGCTGTTCTTCTGATTGGTGAAGTAACCGATGGCACGCTGGCGCTGGACGCCACCGCCAAGGCCGTGACTGCCGCCAAGCAACTGGGCGATGTGACCGTGCTCTGCACCGGCGCGTCGGCCAAGGGTGCCGCGGATGAGGCGGCCAATATCGAAGGCGTCTCCAAGGTTCTGGTCGCCGAGGATGCGCTCTATGGCCACCGTCTGGCCGAACCCGTCGCCGCCCTGATCGTCAGCCTCGCCTCGGGCTACTCGCATATCGTGGCCCCCTCGACAACGGACGCGAAAAACATCATGCCGCGCGTGGCGGCCCTGCTGGACGTGATGATCCTGTCCGACGTCGTGGGCGTGGTTGACGCGGACACGTTCGAGCGTCCGATCTATGCGGGCAACGCGATCCAGACGGTCAAATCCACTGACAGCGTCAAGGTGATGACGATCCGCACCTCGACCTTCGATCTGGCCCCGATGGGCGGCTCTGCCCCGGTGGAAGCCATCGCCACGGGCGACAATCCCGGCCTGTCCGAATGGGTCGAAGACAAGGTCGCCGCCTCCGACCGTCCCGAACTGACCAGTGCAGGCGTGGTCGTGTCCGGTGGGCGTGGTGTCGGCTCGGAAGCCGACTTCGCCCTGATCGAGAAGCTGGCCGACAAGCTGGGTGCCGCCGTCGGCGCATCCCGCGCGGCTGTGGACTCGGGCTATGCGCCGAACGACTGGCAGGTTGGCCAGACAGGCAAGGTCGTGGCGCCGGATCTTTATGTCGCTGTCGGCATCTCGGGCGCGATCCAGCACCTGGCCGGCATGAAGGACAGCAAGATCATCGTCGCCATCAACAAGGACGAAGAAGCCCCGATCTTCCAGGTCGCCGATTATGGCCTTGTCGCGGACCTCTTCACCGCCGTGCCGGAACTGATCGAAAAGATCTGATCCGAGAAGGTGTCTGAGTATGCAAGGCCCGCCCTATGTGGCGGGCCTTGTCCTTGACGGGTCAGTCATGTCGTTTGCCCATCAGCCGCACCAGATCCGGCACAAGGGCCGCCGCGGCCTCCTGATGTGCCAGCGGCCCCAACATACCGGCGGCGATGGGTGCCTGCATGGCATCGAACACCATCCCTTCGGTCCCGCGCGAAAGGGCATCGCTGCTGAGGTTGACCTCGACCACGCTGGTGACAAGCGGGCGCAACGCCTCGATCATGGCGCGGTCGATGAACAATGGATCGTCACCCAGCCCATCCGCGCCACCCTGCACAGACTTGCCCTTGGATGCATCATCCGGTGTGTGGCCTGCGAACCACAGCAGGATCGTCCGCCCCCCGATCCCCTTCAGCAGATGTCGCATCCGGCCCAGCCAAGCCTCCTGCAACTCGGCGCGGATGATCTGAAACCGTTCCTGAGACAGGCCCCTGACCGCCGACAGCATATGCCTGTTGAACGAGAATTCGACGAAATCCACATCGCGCACCAGTTGCTTCATCATCGCTGAGGCATGCAGAAAGCGGTCATTGCGGCGCGGATGAACGCTGTAGAAGCGGTTGGACATGTTCTGCGCCCCCATCACCTGCACTACAGTCACACGCGCCTTTTGTGCCGCATCCATGACGGTGGGGTCGTTCAGAAAGGCGTCAACACCGGCATTCTGCAGGCCGAAATTGATACACCGTGCCCCGGTCGCCTGTTCGATCAGCACGGGATAGGGCTTCTCCACGAAACGCCCATAGGTTTCGGTTCCGCCGATGAACAGCGCATACTCCCCCACAAGGCGCCGCTTCGGCCCGCGGAACTGCAGACGGGATCGCCCGTATCGGCATGGCAGATAGTCAAGGCCGGAACGGCCATTGGTCACATAGGTCATTTCACCCACCCACAGAAAATTCACTCACCCAAAAGCAGAATCACCCAGAGATCTTGCGATTTCCCTAAACGTCGAAAGCGCCACAAGTTTTAACGATCCGGCCCGGCGGCTCTGCCCTTGCAGGAGGCCGCCGCCCCGGCCTATTGTCGTGCCGAACAGGGACACGGGAAAAGCAGGTCGCGCATGGATATTCAAAGCATCGGCATCGTTGGCGCAGGGCAGATGGGCAATGGCATTGCCCATGTGATGGCCTTGGCCGGATATGACGTGCTGATGACCGATATCAGCCAGGACGCGCTGGAGGCCGCCGTGGCCCTGATCTCGCGCAACCTTGACCGTCAGGTCAGCCGTGGCAAGGTCAGCCAGGAAGACAAGGATGCCGCAATGGCGCGCATCAGGACAACGCAGACACTGACCGATCTTGGCCCCTGCGATCTGATCATCGAAGCCGCGACAGAGCGTGAAACCATCAAGCAGAAGATCTTTGACGAACTGCTGCCGCATCTGGCACCGCATACGATCCTGACCTCGAATACATCCTCGATCTCGATCACGCGACTGGCCAGCCGCACCGACAGACCCGAACGTTTCATGGGGTTCCATTTCATGAACCCCGTCCCGGTCATGCAGCTTGTGGAACTGATCCGCGGCATCGCGACAGACGAGCCGACCTATGCCGCCTGCCTCAAGGTGGTGGAGAAACTGGGCAAGACAGCCGCCTCGGCCGAGGATTTTCCCGCCTTCATCGTCAACCGCATCCTGATGCCGATGATCAACGAGGCGGTCTATACGCTTTACGAGGGCGTGGGATCGGTCAAATCCATCGACGAGTCGATGAAACTCGGGGCCAACCATCCGATGGGGCCGTTGGAACTGGCCGATTTCATCGGGCTGGACACCTGCCTTGCCATCATGAACGTGCTGCATGACGGGCTGGCCGATACGAAGTATCGCCCCTGCCCGCTTTTGACCAAATATGTCGAGGCCGGATGGCTGGGGCGCAAGACCCAGCGCGGTTTCTACGACTATCGGGGCGACGTGCCGGTTCCGACGCGCTGAGCGCGAACCTCTTCCTGGCTGAAATTCTCTCAGTGGGACAGCGTTGACCGGTGTTCACGCGGGGGGAAGACAGCTGCCGCCTCAGTCCTTGAGCGACAGCGTATGTTCGCGCAGCCATGCCATGAAGGCGCGCGGATCGCGGCCCCGATCGTCCGCTTCCTCGGGCGAGATGGGATGGCCGATGACAGGCGCTTGCGGCTTGTCGAATGCATGCACCACCTCATGCAGCAGCAATCCCTGCCGCAGCACCGGCGAAATGCGGTTCGCGATCTGATACCAGCGCGAATTCGACCCCGGAAAGTAACACGGCACGACCGTCGCGCCCGAACGGCGGATCATCTTGGCGGTGAACACGTTCCACTCCGCCTCGATTGCCGGACCGAACATCGTCTTGGACGTGGCCACCACGCCAGAGGGGAACAGGGCGATCAAACCACCCGCGGCCAGATGGTCCATTGCGGCATTGCGCATCTCGATCATCTTGCGCTGCGCATCGGGCTCGTGCGGAAAGGGCACCGGGATCATGTAGCTGGCCGCACTCTCGTCGATGCCGGTCAACAGCGAGCGTGTCAGGATCCGGTAATCATTGCGGACCCGGCCGATCAGATCCGCCAGGATCATGCCATCCACCAGACCATGCGGATGGTTGGCCACGAAAACAACCGGCCCCTCGGCCGGGATCCGCGCCAACTGTTCCTCAGGGGTCAGCAGGTCGATGCCCATCACATCCATCGTGGCGGGCCAGAAAGCCTGCCCGGTTGGTGCGCCGCGCCGTTCGAATTCCCGCACGCGCCGGATGATACTCAGCTTGCCTGTCATCCATTCCATCGCGCGGATGATCAGACCATGCAGAGGACTGTCGAACGTATTCGAATAGGTCAGGCTGCGCCTGTCATAGACCGTCTGATGTGGTTCGACCGACCCGTCATGGTCCGGCGCAGTGCTGTGTTCCCGAATATCGACCACCTCGATGTCACCGTATGTCTTGGCCCGTCGTCGGGCTACATGCCCTCGCCGAACCGATCCGCCACCAGGGCCTCGAGCGCATCGGCAAGAGCCTTGGCATCCGGGCCGCTGGTCTGCACCTCAATAGTGGTTCCTTTGGATGCTGCCAACATCAAAAGCCCCATGATACTGTCACCCGAGGCGCTCTGCCCCTCGCGGCTGACTTCGGCGCGGGCATCAAACCCCTCGACAACTTCGACCAGTTTGGCCGAGGCACGGGCATGGAGGCCCTTCTCGTTGACGATCCTGAGGCTGCGGTGAACTGTATCCGACATGGGGGCTCTTAGTCTGTGGTTATGTTCTGGCTGTCAATGTACTTGCGCCCCGCCTCCAGCGCGTTGCGCACGGCATCGCCGATGGGCAGGTGGCGACTTTTCGCCAGCTTGATCAGCATGGGCAGATTGGCCCCGTAAAGAATGCGGCGATCCTCGGGCGCGCAGGCCCTCAGCGAGAGGTTGCTGGGAGAGCCGCCGAACATGTCGGTTACAACGACGACACCGCTGCCCGTATCCACGGCGTCGGCGGCTTCCATGATTTCCTGCTGCTTCTGGGCGCGGTCATGGTCAGCCTCGATCGAGATCGCGAGAATCCCCTTCTGCTGGCCCACAACATGCTCCACCGCCGCCAGATACTCCCGGGCAAGACCACCATGTGCAACGATCACGATCCCGATCACGGATGCCTTCCTTCAGTTTCGCGTTGCGCCGGCCCCAGGCCGACCACCTGCCAAAGAGGCATCATGACGCTCCAGTTCGCGATGTCTTATTGACACCTGCCAGCCGTCCTTAGCAAGGGTCAAGGCCAGCTTTTCTGTCATGGCAACCGACCTGTGTTGCCCGCCGGTGCAGCCGAAACCGATGGCGAAATGGGACTTGCCCTCATCGCGATAGGCCGGAAGCAGCATCCGGGTCAGATCCAGCACCTTGTCGAAGAAAGGCGCCTCGCGCGGGTCCGCAGCGATATGCGCCGCCACGGCCGGGTCACGCCCATCCCGCGCGCGCAGGGTTTCATCCCAGTAAGGATTGCGCAGGAACCGGCAGTCCAGAACCATGTCCATGCCCCGCGGCATCCCCCGCTTGTAGGAAAACGAGTTGATGGTGACCGAGAGGTGCCGCCCGGCAGAGCCTGCGAACATCCGCTCGATCTCGGCGCGCAGCTCATGCGGTGTCAGGTCAGAGGTGTCGATCACGATATCCGCCCGCGCCCGGATCGGCACCAGCAAGTCGATCTCGCGCGCGATACCGATATCGGGGCTTTCCGCAGGGGCCATGGGATGGCGGCGGCGGGTTTCGGAATAGCGCCGCTCCAGCACCTCGCTGCGACTGTCCAGATACAGCAGTTCCGGGTCCAGCCCCGGCATCTGGCCCAACCGGTCGATCGTCTCGATCAGGGCATTGGTCGAAAAGTCGCGGTTCCGCACATCCAGCCCCAAAGCCAGTGGCCGCGGTAAGGGCGGGCCATCCAGCAGGCGCGGCAGCATTGACAGCGGCAGGTTGTCGATCGCCTCGAATCCCAGATCCTCGAGCGCGTTGATGGCTGTCGAGCGCCCCGCACCTGACGGCCCGGTCACCAGCACCATGCGCTGCCCGCCGGGAGGGCGGTCCTGTCTCTGCTCGTGGATGTCCGAGCCGTTCATCCCTGCCTGCCCCATCTCGTCATGCGCTGCGTCCATGCCTAAGATATTGCAGGATCGCGGCAGGAAAAGCCGGGCTATCGACCATGTGAACCAACGGTACCGACACGCCCAGCAGATCGAGGCTGCGACTTGGAGGCAATCGGCTGTCCTCGGACCGCTCCAGATCGACGGCCAGGGCGACCGGAACGGGGCCCGTGGCTTCGGCCTTGAGGATGCCCACACCGCGCGCCTCGATCAGACCGCGCAGGGCATCCGGCGCATCGGCGATCAGGCATTGGCCCTTTGGACCCTGCCGCAGGTCAAGGCAAGTCCGATCATCCGCCACAAGGCGGGCACCAAGGCTCATGAGTTGCAGCGCAAGACCGGACTTCCCGCGCCCGGACGCGCCGAGGATCAGCACGGCGCGATCCTCTATCGCTACGCAACTGGCATGCAGCACCATTGCGTGACCGCCGTCCTGCCCTGACGTTGCCTGCTGGCTGCCGGACATCTCAGACGGGCAGGCCCACGACAAAGCGCGCGCCCAGCGGTTCCGAGGTCGGGTCCGCATCCGTGGGACGGATATTCTCGGCCCAGATCACGCCATCATGCGCCTCGACGATCTGTTTGGAAATCGCCAGACCCAGACCGGAGTTGTTACCGAATTGTCCCGCTGGCCGTTCCGAATAGAAGCGCTTGAACACCTTGGTCAGCGCCTCGTCCGGGATGCCCGGCCCTGTATCCTCAACGACGATCAGCACACGGTTTTCGCGCTGGCGTGCCCAGACCCGGATCGCATCGCCATCTTCGCATAAGCTGATGGCATTGGTGATCAGGTTCACGAAAACCTGCGCCAGCCGCGCCTCAAGCCCGTGGATGATGATCGGCTGCTCCGGCAGGTCGGTGATGAAATCAATCCCCTGTCCGCGCGCCTCTTGACCAAGGTATTCGCCCAGATTGCCCAGCATCTTCAGCAGATCGAAGGGTTCCTGCTCTTCCTTGACCAGTTCGCTGTCCAGCCGCGAAGCGTTCGAAATATCCGACACCAGACGATCCAGACGACGCACGTCATGTTCGATCACTTCCAGCAGTTTTTCGCGCTGGTCGTCACGTTTGGCCACCCGCAGCGTGCCGACGGCAGAGCGCAGCGACGCCAGAGGGTTCTTGATCTCATGCGCCACATCGGCGGCGAACTGTTCGTTTCCGTCGATACGGTCATAAAGCGCCGACACCATGCCCCGCAGCGCCCCCGAAAGACGTCCGATCTCGTCCGGGCGGGCCGTCATGTCGGGGATGCGGATGCGCCCGTTGGCCGCCTTGCGGCGATCACGGTCGCGTCCGATTTCGGCCGCGGCAGCAAGGTCGGAAATCGGGTTGGCGATGGTCGAGGCCAGAACGATACTCAAGCCGATCGACACAAGCGTCGCGATCAGGAACATCTGCAACACACGCTCGCGCTCGCCCCGCACAAGCAGATCGATCTCCCCGCCCGCGCTGACAAGCGCCACTGCACCCGCCGGTTGGCCTTCCCGCATGATGGGGCTGGCGACGGTAAAGGTCGTGGCACCTGTGGGATCCTGCGCGGTGCGATAGGTCGTGCCGGTGTCCAGCGCGTTGCGCACCTGTTCACGGGCCTGCTGTTCATGCTTGAGGGCGGCCTCCTTCGACTCGAACGGGATCAACCGTGCAACGCCGGACCACAGCCATGACAGAAAATCGACGATTACCGTCGGCTCATCCGGAGCCGCCTCGCCGATCTGAAGGATACCGCGCCCCTTCCCGGTGCCGACCATTTTGCCGGACGCATCGAATACGAAAATCTCCAGACCGTCGCGCAGATCAAGCCGCTCCAGCGTGCCGGTCACTTGCGGTCCGCCACCTTGCGACAGATCCGTCCCGGCCTGCGCCTCGAACACACTTGCGATCAGTTCGGCTTCGGCCACCAGGCTGTTGAGACGCTGCACCGCCAACGGCTCGCGTGAGGAATTCATCAGAAGAATCCCGGCGACGAGGATATTCAGCGCCACCAGGTTGAACGTGATGATCTTGCGGGTCAGCGGAGAGTTCTTGAGTGAGAACAATCCACGCCGCTCGCGCCGTTGACGCAATTCCCCCTCGACAGTGGTATCCGGGGCGACGAAATCGTCGCCCAGAACAACATCACCGTCACGCCGGGGCGTCGCGTCGCGCAAGCTTATCCTTTCTGCGAGTGCCATCACTCTTCGTTATATCTGTAGCCGATACCGTAAAGGGTCTCGATCGCCGAGAATTCAGGATCAGCCGTCCGCATTTTCTTGCGCAGGCGCTTGATATGGCTGTCGATGGTCCGGTCGTCCACATAGACCTGATCATCATAGGCCACGTCCATAAGCTGGTCGCGGCTTTTCACGAAACCGGGCCGCTGCGCCAACGCCTGCAACAGCAGGAATTCCGTTACCGTCAACGAAACGTCGCGCCCCTTCCAGCTGACCGAATGGCGCAGCGGATCCATCCGCAGGTTGCCCCGGTCCATGACCTTGGTTTCTTCGGTGTCGCCCACGATATCGCCGGCCACCGCTTCCTGACGGCGCAGCAGCGCGCGGATGCGTTCGACCAGAAGACGCTGGGAGAAGGGCTTCTTGACATAGTCGTCAGCCCCCATCCGCAGGCCAAGCACCTCGTCGATCTCGTCGTCCTTGGATGTCAGGAAAATCACCGGCATCGAGGTTTTTTGCCGCAGCCGCTGGAGCAGGTCCATCCCGTCCATTCGCGGCATCTTTATGTCGAGCACTGCCATATCGGGCAGTTTCTTGTTGAAAGCGTCCAGTGCGGACTGTCCATCATTATAGGTCTCGACCTCGAAACCCTCTGCTTCGAGAGTCATGGCCACCGACGTCAGAATATTCCGATCATCGTCCACCAGGGCGATTTTCGACATGGCTAAGTTCCTTGTTCTGCTCGTTACGCCTGAATTTTTCCTTAATTCATCTTCTTTTTGGTCTTTACAATCAATCCCTAAGTGCGAATCAGCCCGCAGCATTGTCGTATTTGATCGTAAAATACCCAAGCGATGGCTAATTTGCATCAGTTACGGTTTCCGGGTGATGAACAGTCCCGGGGGAATTTTGCCATGGTTGCGCTAACCTGCGACTGGTTGCGCTAACTGCGAAAAACCCTCCTGTTCCTTCATCCGAGCGTCATGTTAAGAGGCACCGCATCAGCCCCCGCAGGGTTGATCAAAGGCGCAGGGTGCTGCGCAAGGTGAACACGGACCGCCGCCCCACCGCGCGGCTACAGGAGCTTGGCAATATGGCATTTGGACGGGTAAACCCGCAATTCCGGCTTGAAGATCAGGGGATCAGCGGGCTGGGCAATGTCTTTTACAATCTTATGGAGCCCGCATTGATCGAAGCGGCCCTGAAGAAAGGCGAAGGCACACTTGGCAACGGCGGCGCCTTTCTGGTGACCACCGGCAAGTTCACCGGTCGCTCGCCCAAGGACAAGCACGTCGTGCGCACCGCATCGGTTGAGAACAACATCTGGTGGGAAAACAATGCCGCCATGTCGCCAGAAGGCTTCGACGCGCTCTATGCCGACATGACCGAGCACATGAAAGGCGGCGACTACTACGTGCAGGACCTTGTTGCCGGTGCGGATCCCGAACTGGCGATCAACGTGCGGATGGTGACAGAGCTTGCATGGCACGGCCTGTTCATCCGCCACCTGCTCCGCCGTCCCGACCGCGCCGCGCTGGATCGCTTCACGGCCGATTTCACCGTCATCAACTGCCCCAGCTTCAAGGCCGACCCCGCGCGCCACAACTGCCGCTCGGAAACCGTGATCGCCATGAACTTCGACCGCAAGATGATCCTGATCGGCGGCACCGAATACGCGGGCGAGAACAAGAAATCGGTCTTCACCCTGCTGAACTACCTGCTGCCGGAAAAAGGCGTGATGCCGATGCACTGCTCGGCCAATCACGCCACTGGCAACCCGGTCGATACCGCAGTGTTCTTCGGCCTGTCCGGCACCGGCAAGACCACGCTGTCGGCCGATCCCGCGCGCACGCTGATCGGCGATGACGAGCATGGCTGGTCGGACCGTGGAACCTTCAATTTCGAGGGTGGCTGCTATGCCAAGACCATCAACCTCAGCGCCGAGGCCGAACCCGAGATCTATGCCACCACGACCAAGTTCGGCACTGTGATCGAGAACATGATCTTCGATCCCGAAACCTTCGAGCTGGATTTCGACGACGACAGCCTGACGGCGAACATGCGCTGCGCCTATCCGCTGGACTATATCTCGAACGCCTCCGAAACCGCTCTGGGCGGCCATCCCAAGAACGTGATCATGCTGACCTGCGATGCCTTCGGCGTTCTGCCTCCCATCGCGCGGCTGACCCCGGCGCAAGCGATGTATCACTTCCTGTCGGGTTTCACCTCCAAGGTGGCAGGCACCGAGCGCGGCGTGACCGAACCCGAACCCACCTTCTCGACCTGCTTCGGCGCGCCCTTCATGCCGCGCCGCCCCGAAGCCTATGGCAAGCTGCTGCAAGCCAAGATCGCCAAGCACGGGGCAACCTGCTGGCTGGTGAACACAGGCTGGACCGGGGGCGCCTATGGCACCGGCAGCCGTATGCCGATCAAGGCGACCCGCGCCCTGCTGACAGCGGCCCTGGACGGCAGCCTGAACGATGTCGAGTTCCGCAAAGATGAAAACTTCGGCTTCGATGTGCCCGTCTCGGTTGAAGGCGTGGCCGAGGTGCTGCTGGACCCGCGCCGCACCTGGCACGACCCCGAGGCATATGACCGTCAGGCCGCCAAGCTTGTTGAGATGTTTGCCAACAACTTTGCGCAATACGTGCCCTTCATCGACGATGACGTGAAGGCCGCCGCCATCGGATGACGCCACGCTGCATCATCTGCCCTGATCAACCCCGGCCCTGACAGGCCGGGGTTTTTTCATGGCATGCGGTCAGTGCACCAGATCGTCGATCCGCACACGGAGCAGATACCGCAGGTCGTCGCGCGACAGATAGGCCGTGAACGCCTCAATGGCGCGGTCCTTGTCCGCCAGCTTCCAAGACAGTGAGGCGGGTTCAGTGTGCATGAACCCGGCCCTCTCGGCCAGACCCTTGAAGGCTACGGAGCGCACCATGAAGGCAAAGATGAAGTCGGGGTTCAGATCCCGCAGCGCGATGGCAAACCCCATCCGCGACAGCACCGAGGACATACCGCGTCCGCGATAACTCCCGGCATCCTCGTCCAGCCACATCTCGCCATGATAGCAGAGCCGTCCCTTGATTCGCTTGGCACCGGGTCCCGCCTGATAGCGCGACGCCGCCATATCCAACGGCACACCCGAGGGGGGAAACTGCCGAAAGGACCGCCGCAGGTAACTTCCCAGCGACTGTTCGCCCACTTCGACCAGACGCACCGCCTGCGTATGGGCCAGCTGACCTGACTCGGTATGACCGCAAATCCAAAAAGCGTTCAATTTTGACAGGTTATGCATGTCCGCCCGAAACGGCAGACTGACCGGCTGATGCGATCTCCCCTGCGTGACGATCCGATTATACTCGTTAAAATCATGACCTACGGTCACGATCATCTTCTGCTCGTGCAGAATTTTTGCCGCTTCGGAAAGAAGCGGCCACCGCAAAAAAACGTCATGTATCGACATGAAAGGGTGCTCCTGAAGGGTTATGGCCCATTCAGGATTGTAAACCATCAGCGGTTTTTCGCGCAGTGGTTAAGCGCGCCGAGTCACAACTTCCTCCCGCGGGGCCGACTCGACTGCGCGCGCCTGCGCGATGATGTCGGGATCAAGGCCGGGAATGTCGATCTCGCTGGACCGGTCCACCATCGACATCATGGCGAAACTGCCATCGGGAAACCGGCAGCCCAGCAGGAGACGCGCAAAACAGATCGGACGCATCCGGTCGTCAGGCCCATGGGGCATCAGCGTGGCGATGTGGTCCAGCCTGAGACCCTGCGTCGCGCGCAACTCGTCATAAGACTGCGCCGCCGAAAAGTTGAACCGCCCGGCGCCGGGCAGACCGTCTATCTTGCGACCCACGCTGCTCCGCGCCCAGCTCCAGCCATACCAGCGCGCGAAATCCGAATCCTCGCCCACCTCGGCGCACAGCCAGTGATCATCCAGAAAGCGGAACACCAGCGCATGAGGCCGCACGACCTGAAACGCCTTGTGTTCGATCTGCCCTTCAGACAACGCCCAAGCCTGGATCGCCTGCTTCATCACATGACCTTCATGGGTCCAGACCCTTGATATGGGATGTTGTTGCAGATGGTAATAATACCCATCCTCGCGCGACAACGAGAAGTGAAACAACCCGACGCGGTGCCCCACCTCGGATTCCAGCCATGCGCGCCCACGCTCCAGCAGGTTGCGCGCCTCCTGCACGGCCTGTGCGCCGTGCTCGGTCAGGCGATATTGCCGATCCTCGACAGTGAACAGCGGCTTTCCGCGACATTCTTCAAGAATTTCAATGTGACGGCGAAGTGTCTGTCGTGTGACACCCAGGTCCTGCACCGCCCGCGAGACATTGAGTGTATCCGCCAAGGTCACGAACGAACGCAGCATCTCGAAAAGAAGCGATTGGTTACTCTGCTGCTTCATCCACCCACCCCGCCCTCAGGACCATTGCTTGCGACGGTTGCAGACCTTGAGCCCGGCGCCCCTATGTTACCCATAATAGTATATTTATCATACCATTTTGGTAAAAATATCATACATCGACGTCAAATATATGTCAAATTTTTCCACATTCATGGGCTTAATCGGTAAAAATCTAACAAGTTGATTGATTCGGCCGTTGCGCCATTCTCTTCATAGTAGAAATGTGTGAGAGAAAGACATGTCGCACCCGGTAGATATCCATGTCGGCCAGCGTTTGAAGCAATTGCGTATCCTGCGTGGGATGACGCAGACCGATGTGGCCGACGGCCTGAACATTTCGTTCCAACAGGTTCAGAAATACGAGCTTGGTCGGAACCGGATTTCGGCCAGCAAGCTTTTTGAACTGTCCCATATCCTGAAAGTCGCGCCGTCATACTTCTTCGACGGACTCGAAGCCGGTGATTCCGCACCGCAACTTCTGGACGAAGAGGCCACAAAAATTGCCTCAATGTTGACACGAATAAAGGATGATCGTCTGCGCGGCCAGATCCGCAGCTTCATCACGGAAATCGCCAACAGCCAGACCGCCGAGCCCCACGGAACAGCGGCCTGAAACAGGATCGCGGATCAGGTCCGGCCTAGCCGGTCAATCCGCGCCGCATCAGGTTCAAACCCGCGATCAGAAGAACGGCCAGCGTCGCCTTGCGAAAGGCGCGCTGGTCGATGCGATCCTGGATCTGGAACCCGATCCACGTCCCCAGCATCGCAGGTACGATCATCGCCAAGGAAAACGGGAGCGTTTCGGCCCGCATAACGCCCGAACCGACATGCGCCCCGAACAAAGCCACCGCGCCAAGCCCATAGATCACACCCTGCACCCGCATCTGCTCGGTCTTGGGTGTTTCAAGCGCCGTCAGATACATCACGGTCGGCGGCCCCCACACTCCCGAAAACCCGCCAATGAAGCCTGCAAAACCGCCAATCCCGCCTTCGATCCAGCCGCGGCCGCGCGCAGGCAGCCGCAATTGCCACCCCACAAGCTGGACCGCGCAGAACAGAACGACCGGCACACCGATCATCAGAAGCAAGGTCTCTTGCGGCAGCACGCGCACCAGTTGCGCGCTTGCCAACATCGCCACCAGGCCAATCGCCATGAACAGGCGAAACCGTTTGATCGAATCCCACGCCTCCCGCCACCCCTGACGCAGGGCCTGCATCCCGTTCGTCACCAATGTCGGCAGGATCAGCCCGGCCAGCGCCATATCCGGTGCGACAAAAGAGCCAAGCAACGATATCATGATCATCGGCATGGCAAAGCCGACGATGCCCTTGACGATCCCCGCCAAGAGCGCCACGAGCAGGGCAAAGCCAAGGATTTCGGGGGTCATCAGGGTCAGGATTGTGCTCATGCGCCCCTCTTACCACTTCGGCAGGCGGCCGCTAGTGCCGCAGCGCAATAAATCAATGCGCAACTTTCAGTTATCCAACTGGCCGTGTTGGGTATTTTTGTTGCGCTGCAACTGCGAAATGGCTAGGACGGTGTCCAGCAAAAAAAGGATGTGATTCATGGCCCATGACGGACAAGATATTGCAATGAACGCACCGGTGATTCTGCCTGACCTGCTGCGCCAGACTGGCGCCGCCCTGGTCCCTGTCGAAAAACTCTTCGACACGGCCAAATCCCGCGTGCGCGCCCGCGTCAGCGAAGGCGGCCGCGTCTCCGGCGCACTGATCGAGGCCGAGCAGACAGCCGCTCATGGTCTTGCATGGCTGGCCACCTATGTGGAATCGCTCCGCCAGATGCAGAAGTGGGCCGAGGCGCTGGACGCACAGGGCAAGTTCGGCGAGGTCGAACACCTGATCCAGCAGATCGCTTTCGGCGAATACCTGTCGCAGATCACCGGCGGCATCCAGATGAACCAGGGCGAGGTCGTGCGTCTGCAGGATCTGGGTCTTGCGCCCGAAGACACACGGGTGCTGCATGAGGCCGCTATTCTGACCCTGACACAGGGCGGAAACACGCAGGCAGCGCGCGCCCGCCTTGTCACGCTGATGCAGGAACAGTCCGCGAATGTGACCGTGGGTGCCTCCGGCCTCGATGAAGAGCTTGAGATGATCCGCGAGCAGTTCCGCCGCTTCGCCGTCGAAAAAGTCGAGCCCTATGCCCATGAATGGCACCTCAAGGACGAGTTGATCCCGATGGAGATCATCACCGAACTGGCCGAAATGGGCGTGTTCGGTCTGACGATCCCCGAAGAATACGGCGGCTTCGGCCTGTCCAAGGCGTCCATGGCCGTCGTGTCCGAAGAACTCTCGCGCGGTTATATCGGCGTCGGCAGCCTTGGCACCCGGTCCGAGATCGCGGCAGAGCTGATCCTCTGCGGCGGGACCGAGGAACAGAAGCGGAAATGGCTCCCCGGTATTGCCAGCGCGGAAATCCTGCCGACGGCCGTTTTCACCGAACCCAACACCGGGTCGGACCTTGGCAGCCTGCGCACCCGCGCGGTCAAGGATGACAGTGGGGATTATCGCATCACAGGCAACAAGACCTGGATCACCCATGCCGCCCGCACCCATGTGATGACCCTGCTGGCCCGCACCGATCCGTCCAGCACCGATCACCGCGGCCTGTCGATGTTCCTTGCCGAAAAGACCCCCGGCACCGATGAAGCCCCCTTCCCGACCCCCGGCATGACCGGCGGCGAGATCGAGGTTCTGGGCTACCGCGGGATGAAGGAATACGAGCTTGGCTTCGACAACTTCCATGTCAAGGGCGAGAACCTTCTGGGCGGCGAAGAAGGCAAGGGCTTCAAACAGCTGATGCAGACCTTCGAATCCGCCCGCATCCAGACCGCCGCCCGCGCCGTCGGTGTGGCGCAGGCCGCATTGGACGTGTCGATGCAATATGCCATCGACCGCAAGCAGTTCGGCAAAGCGCTGATCAACTTCCCCCGCGTCTCCGGCAAACTGGCGATGATGGCGGTCGAGATCATGGTGGCGCGGCAGCTCACCTATTTCTCGGCCTTCGAGAAAGACAATGACCGCCGCTGCGATCTTGAGGCTGGCATGGCCAAGCTGCTGGGCGCCCGCGTCGCCTGGGCCGCCGCCGACAATGGCTTGCAGATCCATGGGGGCAACGGCTTCGCGCTGGAATACAAGATCAGCCGCATCCTCTGCGACGCGCGCATCTTGAACATCTTCGAAGGGGCCGCAGAAATTCAGGCGCAGGTCATCGCCCGCCGTCTGCTCGACTGATACAGCCCCGCGCATAATCATCCCAAGCCCCGCAGCGCAAACCTGCGGGGCTTTGTCTTGCGCCACCCTTCCTCGTTTCGCAAATACTCAAGCACACCCTGCCCTTGCCCGGCGCGGCTGTTATGTGTCACTGTCAACCAAACACCGCGCAACCGGAAAGACCTGACCATGACCAAACCCTGCATCATCTGTGTCGCCATCACCGGCTCGGTCCCGACCAAGGCCGACAACCCCGCCGTGCCGATCACCGTTTCGGAACAGATCGAGAGCACGCAGGAGGCGTTTGAGGCAGGGGCCACCATCTGCCACGCCCATGTCCGCAACGATGACGGCACGCCCTCCTCCGACCCCGAGAAATTCGCCCGCCTCAAGGAAGGTCTGGAGAAGCACTGCCCCGGCATGATCATCCAGTTCTCGACAGGCGGACGCTCCGGCGCGGGTCAGACCCGCGGCGGAATGCTGCCGCTGCGGCCCGACATGGCCTCGCTGTCCGTCGGGTCCAACAACTTCCCCACCCGCGTCTACGAGAACCCGCCGGATCTGGTGGATTGGCTCGCGGCCGAGATGCTGAAATATGACGTGAAGCCCGAGATCGAGTGTTTCGACCTCAGCCATATCCATCAGGCCGCGAAAATGGCCAAGGATGGCCGCCTGAAAGGGCCGCTTTACGTGCAGTTCGTGATGGGCGTGAAAAACGCCATGCCCGTGGATCGCGAGACGTTTGATTTCTACATCAAGACCGTGGAACGCCTGCTGCCCGATGCGGAATGGTGCGCCGCGGGGATCGGGCCGGGCCAAGTCATCCTGAACGAATGGGTCGTGGCCGCCGGCGGGCATGCCCGCGCAGGGCTGGAAGACAACATCCGGCTGGATCGTGACCATCTGGCCCCGTCCAACGCGGCGCTGATCAAGCGCGTTACCGATCTGTGCGAGAAATACGAGCGCCCCGTCGCCACCCCGGCACAGGCGCGTGACATCCTCGGGCTGCGTCCGGCCTGACACAAGTCGACTGCGCGCCTCACTGTCGGGCGCGCAGTTCTTCCAGCATCTGCAATGCGGCCGCTGTCGCCGTGACACGCCCCTGCGCCACATCGCGGCCCAGCGTCTGCATCCACGCCTTGACCTCCGGCACATCAAGCTGCGCCAAAAGCCCCTGACGCACTTCCTGCCCGAACCAGTATTCCGCCTGCCCGGCGCGGCGGGCCTCGAAATGCCCCGTCTCGCGCCTCCAGTCGATCAGCGCCGTCATCTCCGACCACGCCACTTCCAGCCCCTCGACCTGCAAGGCAGACACGGTCATCGCCTTGGGAAAGCCCTCCGGGTCCTGCGGCCGCTTGCGCAACAGGCGCAGGGCACCCGCATAATCCGCGCAGGTCCGCTGCGCCGCCGGTTTCAGATCGCCATCCGCCTTGTTCACAAGGATCAGATCCGCCATCTCCATGATGCCGCGCTTGACGCCCTGCAACTCGTCTCCCCCGGCCGGGGCCAGCAGCAGCAGGAACAGATCCGACATTTCTGCCACCACGGTCTCGGATTGCCCCACACCGACCGTCTCGATCAGCACCACGTCGAACCCTGCCGCCTCGCACAGCGCCACCGCCTCACGCGTGCGCCGCGCCACACCGCCCAGATGCGACTGCGCGGGCGATGGGCGGATAAAGGCATCGGGTTCGCGGCTCAGATGCTCCATTCGCGTCTTGTCGCCAAGGATCGACCCGCCTGACCGCGCCGAGGATGGATCAACCGCCAGCACCGCCACCCGCAAGCCCTCGCGCAAAAGCATCAGGCCGAAGCTTTCGATAAAGGTGGATTTCCCCACCCCCGGCGTGCCTGACAATCCGATCCGCAGCGCCTGCGCATCCGATTGCGCGCGCAGCAGTTCGATCAACGCCGTCGTCTGCGCGCGATGATCGGGGCGGCTGCTTTCGACCAGCGTGATCGCACGGGCCAGCGCGCGGCGATCCTGCGCCATGATGCGCCGGGCAAGCTCGGTCATGTCCATCGGCTTAGTCCTTCGTCCTGTCCGGTCTTCATGCCTTGGCAGGCTGGGCCTGTCCAGTCAGGCGATGGACGGCGCGGCCGAAATCCCCGATAAGGCCGCCATGCAGACCGCTCTTCCCATCCATGACGCGCTGGAACCGCTGATCGCGGCGCTGCGCACCCATGGCCGCGCTGTGCTGCAAGCCCCGCCGGGCGCGGGCAAGACCACTGTGGTGCCCTTGGCGATGCTGGACGCAGGGCTTACCCAAGGCCGCATCCTGATGCTGGAACCCCGCCGCCTTGCCGCCCGCGCCGCAGCCGAACGCATGGCCGACACCTTGGGCGAGCCTGTCGGTCAGACGGTCGGCTACCGCATCCGGGGCGACAGCAGGACCAGTGCGAAAACCCGGATCGAGGTCGTGACAGAAGGCGTCCTCACCCGGATGATCCAATCCGATCCGGGCCTCGCGGGCGTCGGCGCAGTGATCTTCGACGAATTCCACGAGCGGTCCCTGAACGCCGATCTGGGCCTCGCCCTCTGTCTTGAAATCGCGGGGGCCCTGCGCGACGATCTGATCCTTCTGGCCATGTCGGCCACGCTGGACGCGGAACCCGTGGCCGCCCTGATGGGCGACGGCACCCCCGTCATCACATCCCAAGGCCGCAGTTTCCCCGTCGATCTGCACTGGCTGGGCACCCCCCTGCCCAAAACCGCGCGTCTGGAGGACGCCTGCGCTGATCTGGTCACCCACGCCATCGCGGCAACCCAAGGTGGCGTTCTCGTCTTCCTCCCCGGCGAAGGCGAGATCAAACGGGTCGAGGCGCTGCTATCGAAACGTCTGCCCCCTGATTGCGCCATTCGCCCCCTCTATGGCGCGATGGATTTCGCCGCCCAGCGCGCCGCCATCGCCCCTGTCACGCAACCCGGCACACGCAAGATCGTGCTGGCCACCTCCATCGCGGAAACGTCCCTGACGATCGAGGATATCCGCGTCGTCGTCGATGCTGGCCGTTCTCGCCGGGCCCGTTTCGATCCGGGCGCAGGCATGTCCCGCCTTGTCACAGAACGCGTCACCCGGGCCGAGGCGACGCAACGCGCAGGCCGCGCAGGCCGTGTGGCGCCGGGAATCTGCTACCGCCTCTGGACACGCGGCGAAGAAGGGGCCCTCGCCCACTATCCCCCCGCCGAGATCGAGGCGGCGGACCTCTCCCCCCTTGCCCTCGAACTCGCCCTCTGGGGGGCCGCGCCCGATCAACTGGCCTTCCTGACCCCGCCCAACCCCGGCAGCTATGCCGAGGCGCAATCCCTCCTGCGAATGCTGGGCGCGCTTGATGCCACAAACCGCATCACCGCCCATGGCCGCACCCTCGCCGCCCTCCCGCTGCATCCGCGTCTGGCGCATATGCTGGCCGTGGCAGGCAAACAGGCCGCCCCCCTCGCCGCCCTGCTGGCCGACCGCGACCCCCTGTCGCGCGGCGCGCCCGTCGATCTGACCCTGCGGATCGAGGCGATCACCGACCTCAAACGCTACACCGACACGCGCCCGCATCCCGCCAACCGCGCTGCTGTCGAACGCATCAAGGCCGAGGGTAAACGCCTCGCCAGCACGGCCAGCCAAGGCACCACCGGCCCGCTCAGCCCCGCCGAACAAGCGGCCCTCGCCTATCCCGACCGTATCGGCCAGCGCCGCAAGGGTGATGCCGCGCGCTTCATCCTGTCGGGCGGCAAAGGGGCCATCCTCGACGATCACGACCCGCTGGCCTCATCCCGGCTGATCGTCGCCACCGACCTTGACGGCAACCCGCGTGAGGCGAAGATCAGGCAAGCCGCAGCCATCACTGAAAGTGCCCTGCGCGGGCTGTTCGCGGATCAGATCATCTGGCAGGATCTCTGCGCATGGTCCCGCCGCGACCGCCGCGTCATTTCCCGCAAGCAGGAACGCTTAGGCGCACTGGTGCTGGATGACCGTATCTGGTCGGACGCCCCGCCCGAACAGATCGCCCGCGCCATGCTGGACGGGGTCCGCGATCTGGGCCTGGCCCCCTCGCCCGCCGCACAGCGGTTCCGCGCCAGGGTGCATCTTGCCCGCAAGGGCGGGCTCGACTTGCCCGATATGTCCGACGACGCCTTGATGAGCCGTCTTGACGATTGGCTCCTTCCCCATTTGGCGGGCGTCCGCAGCGCCGCCGACTGGAAGTCCTTCGATCTGCTGCCCCCCCTCCGCGCCATGCTGGACTGGACAACACAACAGGCGCTCGACCGCGCCGTGCCCTCCCATTTCACCACGCCCCTGGGCCGTCAGATCCCCATCGACTATGACGGAGAGGTGCCCGCCATCGAACTGCGCTTGCAGGAAATGTTCGGCCAGACGACGCATCCCACCGTTGCAGGCCAACCCTTGCGCGTCACCCTCCTGTCACCCGGCCAGCGCCCGGTGCAGGTCACGATGGACATTCCCGGCTTCTGGGACAGCTCCTATGCCGATGTGCGCCGCGACATGCGCGGCCGCTACCCGCGCCACCCATGGCCCGAAAACCCGCGTGAGGCCGACCCGACCCTGCGCGCCAAACCACGGGGCACATGATCCTTCTCATCGTCACGGTGTCTCTTTGCGTTTTTCGCGGAATGGGGGTATAAAGGCGGGATAATCAAAAACAATATGTCGGTCTTCGACCGACGAGGCACGGAAACCAGCAGATGATGAACCCGCTCAAAGCCGCCTGGACCAGCATGGTTCAACCCCTTCTCACACGCCCGAAGCGCCTTCAGGTCGCGGCGCTGTGCCTGCGTGGAACCCCACCGGCGCGTGAAGTGCTTCTGATCACCTCGCGCGATACAGGGCGGTGGATCCTGCCCAAGGGCTGGCCCATCGACGGCCTGACCGCCCCCGGCGCCGCCCTGCAGGAAGCTTGGGAAGAAGCGGGCGTCCAGTCCGGCACCATCACCGAAGAACCCTTGGGCACCTATGACTATGACAAGCGGCTTGAGGGCGGCGTGCCCGTTCTGGTCGAGGTCAAAGTCTACGCAGTCACCGATGTCCAGATGGCGGATGACTACCCCGAAGTGGACGAACGCAACCGCCGCTGGATGTCCCCGTCCGAGGCCGCGACACGCGTGGACGAGCCGGGCCTGCGCGAGATCCTGCGGCAATTGTAACAGCAACGTCACAAAATCATGACAGCCCGCTTGATATGACGGGCTATCCCCTCTAGGCCCGTGTTCGGATTTCAACGGCCCGTCCTGACCGGATGCGGCACGGGTAAAGGACTGCGCGCGACCATGTCTGATCAGGACAAAAGCTGGGCCACGCTGGACAAGGACCTCAACCGCATCTCGCGGGTGGAATATGCCACGTCCTATGTCTCGCGGCCTCTGGTCGGTCCGGGCATCGCGCTCGCCTTCATCGTCGTCGCCGGGCTGATGGCGGCAATCCTGATGGGCACGGCGGATCTGAACCTTGTCGTGGTCGCCGCCGCCGTATTCGGGGCCTATATGGCGCTGAACATCGGGGCCAATGACGTCGCCAACAACATGGGCCCTGCGGTCGGGGCCAATGCCCTGACCATGGGCGGGGCGATCCTGATCGCCGCCATTTTCGAAAGCGCCGGAGCCCTGCTGGCAGGCGGCGATGTCGTCTCGACGATCTCGCGCGGGATCATCGACCCGAACACCATCGCAGACCCGCGCATCTTCGTCTGGGCGATGATGGCGGCGCTGATCTCCTCGGCCCTCTGGGTAAACCTCGCCACATGGATCGGCGCGCCGGTCTCGACCACCCATTCCGTCGTGGGCGGTGTGATGGGCGCGGGTATCGTCGCCGCCGGGATGAACGCCGTGAACTGGCCCAGCATGGGGGCGATCGCCGCAAGCTGGGTGATCTCGCCCCTGATGGGCGGTCTCATCGCCGCCGCCTTCCTTGCCCTGATCAAAAGCCGCATCATCTACCGCGAAGACAAGATCGCCGCGGCGCGCGTCTGGGTGCCGATCCTTCTGGGGATCATGGCAGGCACATTCGGCACCTATCTGGCGCTCAAGGGCCTGAACAAGGTGATCAAGATCGACATGGGGCTGGCCCTCCTGATCGGACTCGGCATCGGGGTGGCCTGCTATGCGCTTTGCGTCCCGCTGATCCGCCGTCAGTCCGAAGGGATGGAGAACCGCAACAAATCGCTCAAGGTGCTGTTCGGCCTGCCACTGGTCTTTTCGGCCGCCCTGCTGTCCTTTGCGCATGGCGCCAATGACGTTGCCAATGCGGTGGGGCCGCTGGCCGCCATCGTCCACGCGATCGAGGATGGCGGCGCCTCGGACCGCGTCACCATCCCCACATGGGTCATGGTGATCGGCGCCTTCGGCATTTCCTTCGGCCTGTTCCTGTTCGGACCGAAACTGATCCGCATGGTCGGCAGCCAGATCACCAAGCTGAACCCGATGCGCGCCTATTGTGTCTCGCTTTCGGCGGCGATCACGGTGATCGTGGCCAGCTGGCTTGGCCTGCCGGTCAGTTCCACCCATATCGCCGTCGGCGCGGTCTTCGGTGTGGGCTTCTTCCGCGAGTGGGATCACGAACGCCGCGCCCGCAACGGCAGCTATGTCCTGTCTGAAGAAAAACGCATCGCCCCCGAGGAACGCCGCCGCCGCAAACTGGTGCGCCGCTCGCATTTCCTGACCATCATCGCCGCATGGGTGATCACCGTGCCCGCCGCGGCCCTGCTGTCAGGACTGATCTTCCTGATGCTGTCCCAACTGCCCGCCTGACCCAAGCCCCGCGTTCATCTTGCCAAAAATACTCCGGGGGGAGTCCGCAGGACGGGGGGCAGCGCCCCCCTCAGCGCCATTGGGTCAGGTCACAGGCCCAGGCACCAGCGCATGATCGCCTTCTGCGCGTGCAGGCGGTTCTCGGCCTCGTCGAAGATCACCGAATGCGGCCCATCCATCACGGCGCTTGTCGCCTCGTCATCGCGATGCGCGGGCAGGCAATGCATGAACAGGGCATCCGGCTTGGCCCGTGCCATCAATGCCTCATTCACCTGATAGGCCCGCAACTGGTTGTGCCGCCGCTCCCGCGCGGATTGCGGATCGTGCATGCTGACCCAGGTGTCGGTGACCACCAGATCGGCCCCCTCCACCGCCTTGTGCGGATCGCGCTCGATCGTGACGCTGACACCCTTGGCGCGAGCCTCCTCGACAAAGACCATCTCGGGATCGAGGGGCGGCGGGCCGGTGAACACCAGGTCGAAACCGAACTGCCCCGCCGCATGGGCGAAACTCGCAAAGACGTTGTTGCCATCCCCCGACCACACCACCTTGCGACCCTTGATGGGGCCGCGATGCTCCTCGAACGTCATGATATCGGCCATGATCTGACAGGGATGGGTCCGGTTGGTCAGCCCGTTGATCACGGGCACCGTGGCATGCTCGGCCATCTCCAGCAGCGTTGCCTCCTCGAAGGTGCGGATCATGATCATGTCCACATAACGCGACAGCACGCGGGCCGTGTCGGCGATCGTCTCGCCATGCCCCAATTGCATGTCGGCCCCCGACAGCACCATCGTCTGTCCGCCCATCTGGCGCACGCCCACGTCAAAAGATACGCGCGTCCGGGTCGAAGGCTTCTCGAAGATCAGCGCGACCATGTGGCCCGCCAGGGGCTGCTCGGCGTCGGGCATCCCCTTGGGTCGCCCATTGCGCGCATCCTTGATCCGGCGCGCCTCGTCGATCATGTGACGCAGATCAGCGGATGAGGTTTTGTTGATGTCGAGAAAATGCGGCATGGCAATCGATTCCTGAAGCCGGGGAGGGGGGCCAGCCCCCACGTTCAACGATCTTGAACGATCCCCCCGGGATATTTGGGGCAAAAAGAAGCTCAGGCGCGTTTCGCCTCAAGCGTGGCGGCAGCGCGGTCAAGGCGGGTGATGGCCTCGGCGATCTCATCCTCCGTGATGTTCAGCGGTGGCAACAGGCGGATCACATTGTCGCCCGCAGGCACGGTGATGACCTGTTCGGCATAGCCAGCCGCCACCATATCCGTGTTCGGCACCTTGCATTTCAGACCCAGCATCAGGCCGGACCCGCGCACCGCCTCGAACACATCGGGATGGGCACCGACCAACCCTTCCAGCTTCTGGCGCAGGCCCCCGGCACGGGCGCGCACGCCTTCCAGAAAGGCGGGATCGGCCACGATCTCCATCACCGCATTGCCGACAGCGCAGGCCAGCGGGTTGCCGCCATAGGTCGACCCATGCGTGCCCGCCGTCATGCCGGAGGCCGCGTTTTCTGTGGCAAGCACCGCACCCAGCGGAAAGCCCCCGCCGATGCCCTTGGCGACCATCATGATATCGGGCGTGACCCCCGCCCATTCATGCGCGAACAGACGCCCCGTCCGGCCCATGCCGCATTGCACCTCGTCCAGGATGAGCAGCGTCCCCGTCTCGTCGCACAGCGCCCGCAACCCTTTGAGGCACTGATCCGGCAGCGGGCGGATACCGCCTTCGCCCTGCACAGGCTCGATCAGGATCGCCGCCGTGCGCGCGTTGATCGCCGCATGCAGCGCGTCATGGTCGCCCCAGTCCAGATGGATGAAACCGGGCAGAAGCGGCCCGAACCCCTTGGTCATCTTCTCGGACCCGGCGGCCGCGATACCCGCCGAGGACCGGCCATGGAAGGACCCGTTGAAGGTGATGATATCCGTCCGCTCGGGCTGGCCTTTCTCATACCAGTATTTGCGCGCCATCTTGACCGCCAATTCGCAGCTTTCCGTGCCCGAGTTGGTGAAGAACACCGTATCGGCAAAGGTGGCTGCCACCAGCCGGTCGGCCAGTTCCTGCTGCTGCGGGATCTGATAGAGGTTCGACACATGCCAGATCTTCTGCGCCTGTTCGGTCAGCGCCGCCACCAACGCCGGATTGGCATGACCCAGCACATTCACCGCGATCCCGGCCCCCAGATCAAGGAAGCGTCGGCCATCCGCCTCGATCATCCAGCTTCCCTCGCCCTTCACGAACTGGAGAGCGGCGCGGTTATAAGTCGGCAAAACGGACGGGATCATGGTGATCTTCCTTATCTGGCAAGGCCCTGTGAGTGCATCACGAGGGGCCTCAAGTCAACATTCTCGACGATATGGCATCGGTTGGCGCAACATTCGACAAGCGATACAGTTCGAGAGGGCGGATTGCGGGGTATAAATGCGCCGAAGCGCGAAGGGCAAAAGCAGGCGGAACGTCAGGCGCGGGTGCGTCGGCGTCGGGTCGTCACGAAAGGGATGCGGCTTTTGCTCATGACGCAGTGATAGCGGCCCGCATGGCAAAGGCCAAGACAAATTCGGCAGGGCCACCCCTTGCCTGTGCAAAGTGGCCACAGCATAGATGGGCGATGTTCGTCGCCCGCCCCCTGAACCCGCCGCTGGCCATCGCCCTGATGCTGTCGGCTACCGCTTTCATCGCGGGCACCACTCTGCTGGCCAAGGCTATCGGCGGGGGACATCTGGGTCCGCCGCTTCATCCCCTGCAGATCAGCCACGGACGCTTCATCTTTGCCTTTGCCCTGTTTGCCAGTGCGGCGGCGGTGCTGCGCCCGCGCATCCAGCGCCCCGATCTGCGGCTGCATCTGGGGCGGACTTTCTTCGGCTGGAGCGGCGTCACCCTGATGTTCGCCGCCGTCGCCTTCATCCCCATGGGCGACGCCACCGCGATCAGCTTTCTGAACCCGGTCTTTGCCATGCTGCTGGCGATCCCGCTTCTGGGTGAACGTGTGGGGCGCATCCGCTGGAGCGCGGCCTGCATCGCCCTGCTAGGCGCGCTGATCCTGCTGCGCCCCACCTCGGCCAGCTTTCAACCTGCCGCTCTGCTGGCGCTGGTCGCGGCTGTTGCCATGGGGCTTGAGGTGATCTTCATCAAGAAACTCGCCGGGCGCGAGGCGCCGTTCCAGATCCTGCTGGTCAACAACGCCATCGGCGTGGTCATCGCCAGTCTGGCCGTGATCCCGGTCTGGACACCGCCCACGCCCGCCCAATGGGTCGCGCTTGCCGCCATCGGCGCGTTGATGGCCACGGCGCAGGTGTTCTTCATCAACGCCATGGCGCGGGCCGATGCCAGTTTCGTAGCGCCTTTCAGCTATGCCACGCTGATCTTCGCGGCCCTCTACGATGCGGTGGTTTTCGGCACCCGCCCCGATGCCGTGTCATGGATGGGCGCGCTGGTGATCCTGTCCGGCGCGGGCCTTCTTGCGTGGCGCGAAGCGCGGCTGGGCAAGCCTCGCCCGCCTGTGCCGCCCGCCTCGGGCGCGGCACCCTGACGGATCACGCCTTCAGACGATAGCCAGTGCGGAACATCGACCACGCCATCAGGCTGATCACCAATGTCGTGGCGCTGCACACCGTCAGGCCCAGCCAGGGCGAGCTGTCCGATACTCCCAGCACTCCGAAACGCACCCCGTCGATCAGGTAGAAGACCGGGTTCACATGGGTGATCTCATAGAGAACGGGCGGCAGGGCCGCGACGGAGTAGAACGTGCCCGACAGAAAGGCCAAAGGCGTCACGATGAAGTTGGTGATTGCCGCCATCTGGTCGAACTTGTTGGCAAAGACCCCTGCCACGATCCCGACCGCGCCCATCATGGCCGATCCCAGCAGCACGAAGATCAGCGCCCACAGCGGATGGGCAATCGGGATTCCCAGCACCAGCAGGATTCCCAGCCCGATCGCCAGCGCCACTGCCAGCCCGCGCACGATCCCGCCCGCCAGATAGCCCAGCACCAGCTCGCCCGCCGAGAGGGGCGGCATCAGCGTGTCCACGATATTGCCCTGCACCTTCGAGATCACGATGGAAGACGAGGTGTTGGCGAAGGCGTTCTGGATCACCGTCATCATCAGGATGCCCGGCGCGATGAAAGCGGTGAAGGGCACACCCAGAACGTCGCCGCGTGTGGGGCCTATGGCGATGGAAAAGATCACCAGAAACAGCGCCGCGGTCACCAGCGGGGCCAGCAGCGTCTGGGTCCAGACCGACACAAAGCGCATCACCTCGCGCCAGGCCAGCGTATAGAGGCCCAGCCAGTTGACCCGTCCGAAGCGCCTGCTTCCCATGTCGCGTGTCTGACTCATCTCGGCTTCTCCTGTTTTTCCTGGCCATGCGCTGGCGGCAGGCCCCTGCAAACCGGTGCGGATGTGATTCGGCACCTTGTAACTCGGCAAGGGTTGTTTAGAATAGGAACCTACAAGATGACAGGGCGGCCCCGGAGATTGCGGGCCGCCTTTTGGGTAAGGAAAGACCATGTCCTGGACCGATGAGCGCGTTGAGCTGTTGAAGAAAATGTGGGGCGAGGGCCAGTCGGCCAGCCAGATCGCCAAGGAACTGGGCGGCGTCACGCGCAATGCCGTGATCGGCAAGGTCCATCGTCTGGGTCTGTCCAACCGCGCTGGTGCGGCCCCTGCCCCTGCGGCGGCGGCCCCCGCAGCGGCCCCCAAACCCGAGGCCAAGCCCAAGCCCGCGCCCAAACCGGTCGAGGCGAAGGCCCGTCCCGCCGCCAAGCCCGCGCCGCGGGTGGTGGAGGATGAGGTCGAGGTCGAGGATGACGTGGAGGAGGATGTCGTGGCCCGTCAGGTCACGGTGCCCCATACCCGCAAGGCGATCATTCCGGCGGGGCAGCCTTTGCCGCCGCAGCCTTCGGCCAATGAGATCAGCCCCGAAGCCTTGGCCAAGGTTTCCGAGATCGAAAAGAAGGCGCGCCGCCTGACGCTGATGGAACTGACCGAGCGGACCTGCAAATGGCCCGTGGGCGATCCTGCGACCGAGAACTTCTGGTTCTGCGGCCTGCCCACGCAGGCGGGCAAGCCCTATTGCGAGGCCCATGTGGGGGTGGCGTTCCAGCCCATGTCCTCGCGCCGTGACCGCAAGCGGTAATTCCGAGTGTCCCACCGTGGGACATTTTTCGGTTTATTTGTTTTCAATGGGTTGGCGGGTCGCGTTAGGGATTTTTTAACGGTTTCGTGGTGTGGTGCGGGCTTGGACCGGGGGGGTGACCTTCGGTGCGTGGGGTCTCCCGCGTTCGCAGACAGCGGCTTTGGGATAGACGTAGGGTGCGTGCAAGCACGCACCATTCCCGCCCGCAATTACAAATGGTGCGTGCAAGCACGCACCCTACGGCTCGCTAGCGGCTCTCATCCAACCTCTCCAGCAAGACGCGCGGTCGCCGACACGCGGGGTGGCGATGGGACGGCTGTTTGGGGCAGTTTATGGTTGTCCGGTCATCGAACGATCATTCTGGTCGCAACGGTTGCCAAATCGCCGCCCCGGGGGGCGGGTCGGCGATCGCGCGGCGGTGCTGCGCACCTTGATTCCGCGCGGAGCGCAAAAAACAAAAAGGGCACCTGCTGGGGTGCCCTTTGGTGTTTCAGCGGATCAAAGCGTTCACGCCGCCTTCAGCCCCGCCATCACGCGCGACAGGTGGTAGTCGGTGTCGCCAAGCTGCGCATCCAGCATCACCAGACGTTTGGCGTAATGCGAGACGGGGTATTCCCATGTCATCGCGATGCCGCCATGCATCTGGATCGCCTCTTCCGCCACAAGGCGGGCGGCGCGGCCGATCAGGTTTTTCGCCATGGACACGAAGCGGGAGGCATCGGGGCCGTCCAGTTCGGACGCGGCCTTGATGGTGATGGAGCGGGACTGCTCGATCTCGGTCAGCATGTCGACGGCGCGGTGTTGCAGGACCTGAAACTTGCCAATGGGCACACCGAATTGCTTGCGCGTGCGCAGGTAGTCCAGCGTGGTGGCATGGGTCACGTCCATGGCACCCACGGCCTCGGCGCAGAGGGCCAAGGTGCCTGCGTTCAGCGCGTCGGTCAGGGCGTCGGCGGCATCGGCCATCAGCAGCTTGGCGGGCGTGTCGTCGAGCAGCACCTCGGCGGCACCGCCACCGTCCATCATCGGATAGCCTGCGATCTGGGCGTCGCTTGCCTGCACTTCGAACAGCGCGGGTTTGCCGTCCAGCATGGCGGCGACGAGGATCACATCGGCGACTTGGCCGCCATAGACGGCGGATTTGCGGCCTGACAGGACATGGCCCGCGCCTTTGGCTGTGGCAGTGCAGGTGATGCTGTCCAGATCATAGGGGGCTTCCACCTCGCCCACGGCGACGGCGTATTTCGTGGCACCGGACAACAGCACCTCTTGATCCGCGCCGATCTTGGTCATGAGGCGGCTGGCCATGGCCGCGCCCAGCAGGGGTTCGGGGTTGAGGGCGCGGCCCAAAGCCTCAAACACCACCATGATGTCGAAACCCGTGCCGCCGAACCCGCCAGCATCCTCGGGGGCCAGCGCGAACAGCGCGCCCAGTTCGGCCATTTCCGCCCATTTGTCGGGATCATGGCAGGGCAGCGCATAGGCCACCTTGTTGCGGTGATCGACGGGGTATTTGTCGCCCAGATAGCGGTTGAGGCTGTCTTGGAGCATCCGGCGGTCTTCGGTGAGGTTGAAATCCATCGGTCAGAGCTCCAGCATGGTTTTGGTCAGGATATTGCGCTGAATTTCGTTGGACCCGCCGAAGATCGAGGTCTTGCGGTTGTTGAAATAGCGCGCGGCGTTGTTGGCGGTGCCTTCGGGGCCGAACATGATATTGCCGTCCGTCATGGAACCGGGAAACGGTGCGGCGACA
This sequence comes from Seohaeicola sp. 4SK31, assembly GCF_028802875.1. Lineage (NCBI taxonomy): Bacteria > Pseudomonadati > Pseudomonadota > Alphaproteobacteria > Rhodobacterales > Roseobacteraceae > Seohaeicola > Seohaeicola sp. 4SK31. The sequence goes on from NZ_JARAMP010000006.1 coordinate 113,207, forward strand.
GGGCCGAGGGCGCGGCGGGCGAGGTCTTTCAACTCCTGATGGATGACCGTGCCTTTGATCTTGAGGATCGAGGTTTCGGGGCCGGGTGCGCCCTGCTGCTGCGCCTTGAAGAGCATGCGCAGGTTGGTGATTTTCATCGCCTCGAGGTCAATCTCGGCCTGCGCGATACGGGCGGCGAAGAGCGGGTCTTCGATCAGGGGGCGGCCTGCGCGGCGGATTTTTCTGGCGAGGGCTTTGACCTCTTCCAGCGATTGCATCGAGAAGCCGACACCTGCGATGCCCGTGCGTTCATGGGTGAGCAGGAATTTGGCGATGGTCCAGCCCTTGTTTTCCTCGCCCACCAGATTGGCGACGGGGACGCGGACGTCGGTGAAGAAGACCTCGTTCACCTCGTGCCCGCCCTCGATCAGGCGGATGGGGCGCATCTCGATACCCGGCGTGGCAAGGTCGACGAGGATGAAGCTGATGCCTTCCTGCTGTTTCGCGGCGTGATCGGTGCGGCAGAGGCAGAAGATCATGTTGGCGTGCTGGCCCAGCGTGGTCCATGTCTTCTGGCCGTTGATGATGTAGTGATCGCCCTCGCGCACGGCGCGGGTTTTCAGGCTGGCGAGGTCGGAGCCTGCCCCCGGTTCGGAATAGCCCTGACACCACCAGTCGGTGCCGTCGAGGATGCGGGGCAGGTAATAGTCCTGCTGTTCCTTGGAGCCGAAGGCTTGCAGCACCGGGCCCAGCATGTTGAGGCCGAAGGGCACGATGCGGGGGGCGTAGGCGCGGCAGCATTCTTCTTCGAAGATATGCTTTTGCACGGGTGTCCAGCCGGGACCGCCGAATTCCACGCCCCATGTGGTGGCGAGCCAGCCCTTGCGGTTCAGGATGGCGTGCCATTCCTCCAGCATCTCTTTGCTCTGCTCGCCGCCGTTGCGGACCGCGTCGGAAATGCGTTTGGGCAGGTTTTCGGCCAGATAGGCGCGCACTTCATCGCGGAAGGCGATTTCCTCGGGGGAGAAACTCAGGTCCATCTTCAGGCCTCCTTGTTCATGTCAGCGAAAGATGTGCCTTGCGTGGCCATCTTTTCAAGCAGGGCCGGAACCTGCCAATAGGTCGCATCTTCCTGTGCGTAGGTCTTGATGCGTTGGGTCAGGGCGGCGGCGCCGATGGTATCGGCATAGTGCAGCGGGCCGCCGCGATGGCGGGGGAAGCCGTAGCCGAACAGGAAAACCATATCCACGTCGAGCGGGCGTTTGGCCGTGCCGTCTTCGACCACGCGGGTGGCTTCGACGATCATGGCGGTCATGTAGCGGTCCACGATGTCTTGATCGGTGAAGGTGCGCGGGGTGATGTTGGCTTTGGCGCGTTCCTCGGCGATGAAGGTGTCCACGGCGGGGTTCGGTGTGATCTCCTTACCCTCGTAGACGTAGTAGCCCTTGCCGGTCTTGCGGCCGAACCAGCCTGCTTCGCAGATACGATCTGCGACGGCCCCGGCGTAACGCTCGTTGGGGTCGCGGGTGGCGGCTTTGCGTTTGCGGGTCATCCAGCCGATGTCGAGACCGGCAAGATCGCCCACCTTGTGCGGTCCCATGGCGAAGCCGAACCCTTCGAGCGCGGTATCCACCTGCTGCGGGGTGGCCCCGTCGAGGACCAGATAGGCAGCGGTTTTGCTGTAATGGGCGAGGATACGGTTGCCGATGAACCCGTCGCAGACGCCGGCGCGGACGCCGACCTTGCCCAGCTTTTTCGCAAGCTGGAAGCCACTGGCGACCACATCGGGGGCGGTCTTGTCCGCCACCACGATTTCCAGCAGGCGCATCACATGGGCGGGGCTGAAGAAATGCAGGCCCAGCACGTCCTGCGGGCGGGAGGTGACAGCCGCGATTTCGTTGATATCCAGATAGGAGGTGTTGGACGCAAGGATCGCACCGGGTTTGCAGATCGCATCCAGCTTGGTGAAGATGTCTTTCTTGACACCCATATCCTCGAAAACGGCCTCGATCACCAGATCGACCGCGCCCAGCGCGCCCATGTCGAGCGAGGGCGTGAGCATGGCCAGCGTCGCGTCGCGCTTGTCCGCCTTGAGCTTGCCGCGTTTGACGGCCCCGTCGAGATTGGCGGTGATCGTGGAGATGCCACGGTCGAGACCGTCCTGCGCGACTTCGACCAAGGTGACGCGCAGTCCCGCCAGAAGGCAGGCGGTGGCGATGCCGGAGCCCATGGTGCCGCCGCCGATCACGCCGACATGGGCGATCTCGCGGGAGGGGCCTTTCGCCTCGGGGATGTTGCTGACGGCGCGTTCGCCGAAAAAGGCGTGGATCAGGCCCGCGCGCTGCGGCGTGTCCATGCAGGCCATGAAGGCGGCGCGTTCGATCTTCAGACCCTCGGCCAGCGGCAAGGTGGAGGCGGCCACGGCTTCCACGCATTTATGCGGCGAGAAGAGGTGGCTTTGGGTTTTCCGCAGATGGGCGGCGGTCTGATCCAGCGCGACCTGATCGGCGATGGTCGCGATCTGGTCGGTGCGACGGGTTTTCAGCGTGCCGTCGATCACCTCCTGCGCGGCTTTCAGCGCCACATCGCGGGGATCGCCTGTTTCCAGCCGGTCGATGATCCCGGCCTCAAGTGCTTCTTTGGCCGGAACCTGACGGCCCGACAGGATCATGTCCAGCGCGAAGGGGATACCGGTCAGGCGAGGCATGCGCTGCGTGCCGCCAGCGCCGGGCAGAAGGCCCAGCAGGATTTCGGGCAGGCCGACGCGCAGCCCTTCGATGCCGACGCGGGCATGGGTGGAGAGGCCAAGTTCCAGCCCGCCGCCAAGGGCGGTGCCGTGCATGACGCTGATCACCGGGATGGCAGAGGCTTCGATGATGTTGAACACATCGGGCAGCGCGGGGGGCACGAAGGGCTTGCCGAATTCGCGGATATCGGCGCCTGCCACGAAGGTGCGCCCTGCGGCGTAGATCGCGATGACGCGGGCGGTGGCTTGGGTGTTCAGATGTTCGATGGCCTCTTGCAGACCTTGGCGGACGGCCTGTCCGGTGGCGTTGACCGGCGGATTGTCGATGCAGATCAAGGCGATGTCGCCGACCCGTTCGATGGAGATGCAGTCATTGATGGCGGTGGTGTCAGACATTCTATCCTCCCGAATTGGGCAGGACGGTAGTGCCTTGGGCCAGACCCGTCAATCAGTGGAATACTGTTTTGCTTTGCGGAATAAGCAGGTGACGCAACGGATTTTTCCTGCGTTCACTGGCTGCGGGGTTGCCCGTGTCGCAGGTAGAGAATCCGTGCCAGCATCGCCAGAAGGCCAATGGCGCCGGAGCAGAGCACGAGGAGTGTCCAGGGCATGGGGTGCATGCCCAGACGCCGTGCTTCGGGGATCATGAAGGCCAGCGCGCAACCGGCGGCGAGCAGCAGATCGAACCAGATCTGCACGCCCCATGCGTTGCGGGTGTGTTCGGCCCAGAAGCCGAAGGGACCGCCGGTGGCGATGGCATAAAGGCTCCATCCGGCGAAGGCGGCGCAGAGGGTGGCGGCGGCGATCCATGCCTGCGGGCCGAGCGTGCGGGGGCGGTGCGCGTAGGTCAGCACGGCGGCGACGGTGGCGAGACCCGCGAGGACGGGCAGGATGTCGAACAGGGTCATGGGCGGTTTCCTTGGGGCGGGGGGCGGTGTAGCATCTGCTTCAATCTAAGCGAATGTAGCGCGCGCTACAAGAAAAATGTAGCGGTTGCTACAGGTGGGGATGATGACGCTGTCGGATGATCGCAGGGCTGCATGGCTGGACGGGATGGCGCAGCATGTGCTGACCCATGGGCTGACCCATGCCAGCCTGCGGCCCCTTGCGCAGGCGGTGGGCACGAGTGACCGGATGCTGATCTATCACTTCGGCAGCAAGGAGGGGGTTGTCGGGGCGCTGCTGCATCATCTGGCGGGTGGTTTTGTCGCGGGGCTGGAGGCGGCCTTGCCACCGGGGCGGGCGGTAAGCGTGCCCGTCTGTCTGGCCGAGGTGGTGGTGCTGCTGCGTGATCCGGGGATGGCGGGATATGGCCGCGTCTGGCTGGATATCCTGTCGGCTGCGGCGGGCGGCAGCGCGGCGCATCGTGAGGCCGGGCAGGAGATCATGGCGGGATTTGCCGGTTGGCTGGAGGGGCGATTGCCCGAGGGGACAGACGAGCCTGCGGCGGTGGCCGCGACCCTGCTGACCCTGATCGAAGGGGTGATCGTGATGGACAGCGTGGGACAAAGCGCGCTGGCGGATCGGGCGGTGGCGGTGGTGGGGATGCGGCTTAGCTGATGATCTCGAACCGTGTCACATCGACAAGGCCACGGTCGGTGATCTTGAGCGCGGGGATGACCGGCAGGGCGAGGAAGGCCAGTTGCAGGAAGGGCTCGTCCAGCGTGACGCCAAGGGTGCGGGCGGCGGCGCGGAGGTGGGTCAGCGCGTCGCGGACATGTTCAAAAGGTTCAAGGCTCATGAGACCGGCCACGGGAAGGGGCAGTTCGGCGAGGATCCGACCGTTCTGGACGACGACGAAACCGCCTTCGATCTGTGACAGGCGGTTGGCGGCGGTGGCCATGTCGGCGTCATCGGCACCCACCACCGCGATGTTGTGGTGATCGTGGCAGACGGTCGAGGCGATGGCCCCGTTTTGCAGGCCAAAGCCGCGCACGAAGCCGGTGGCGATATTGCCGTTCTTGCCGTGACGCTCGACCACCGCGATCTTGATGAGGTCGCGGGCGGGGTCGGCGTGTTTGGCCCCGTCGGTGATGGGGATCACCTCGTGCAGGTGATCGGTGATGATCTTGCCCTCGATGATGCCGATGACGTCTGTATCCTCGCGGTTGGCTTTGGTGCGGAAATCCTGTGCGGTGACGGTTGGGGCCTTGACCGAGGACCGCCCGACGGGCGGGAGCGTGGGGCGGGCGGCGAAGGCTGTGTCGGTGACGTGCACGCCCCCGCAGATCACCAGTTGCGCGTGGCAGCCTTCGAGTGAGTCAATCGCCACGATATCGGCGCGTTTGCCCGGTGCGATGAGGCCGCGATCTTTCAGCCCGAACGCCTCGGCCGCGGACAGGCTGGCGGCGCGGTAGGCGGCGAGGGGCGGCACGCCAGCGGCGATCAGGCTGCGGATCATGTAATCGAGATGGCCATGTTCGGCGATGTCCAGCGGGTTCCGGTCATCGGTGCACAGGCACATGTAGGGGGCGGTTGTTTCAGTCAGAAGCGGGGCGAGGGCCACCATGTCCTTGGAAACCGAGCCTTCGCGGATCAACACGCGCATGCCCTTTTGCAGCTTCTCACGCGCCTCGGCGGCGGTGGTCGCCTCGTGTTCTGTGCGGATTCCGGCGGCGATATAGGCGTTGAGGTCGCGGCCCGTCAGTTGCGGGGCGTGGCCGTCGATATGGCCGCCGCGGAAAAGGTCGAGCTTTGCCAGAAGGCCGGGATCGGCGGCCAGCACGCCGGGGTAGTTCATCATCTCGGCCAGGCCGATGCCGGAGGGGTGGTGCATCAGGGGTTCGAGATCGGCCGCTTCGATCCGCGCGCCTGCGGTTTCCATCTGGGTTGACGGCACGCAGGACGACAGTTGCACGCGGATATCCATGAGGGTGTGTTGGGCGGCCTGCTGGAAATAGCGGATGCCGTCCACGCCGATGACATTGGCGATCTCATGCGGGTCGCAGATGGCGGTGGTGATGCCGCGCGGGGTGACGCAGCGGTCGAACTCGAAGGGCGTGACCAGCGAGCTTTCGATATGCAGATGGGTGTCGATGAAACCGGGCACGAGGATGAGGCCGGTCACGTCGATGATCTGTTCCGCGTCATATGTGGCGCAGGTGCCCACGATGGTGTCGCCGCAGATGGCGACGTCACCTGACAGCAGTTCTCCGGTCACCAGATCGAGGATGCGACCGCCGCGCAGGACCAGATCGGCGGGTTGCTGGCCGCGCCCGGCGGCGATGAGGGTCGAAAGCGGCGTCATGGGTGATCCTTTCCCGGTCGTCAGGCGCAGGGTGCCATAGTTGCGCGGCAAGGGCGAGGGGTGCGCCGGAGACAGCGGCGGGATTGGATATTTGGGGCAAAAAGAAGCTGTCAGGCGCGCCGCAGCGAGGTGCCCTGCGCGCTGCCCGCGAAGATCAGGGCGGCGATGCAGACGATGCTGGGGCCGGTGGGCGTGTCGAACATCAGCGAGGCCTGCAAGCCGCCCAGCACGGACAGGCCGGCGACGAGGACGGCGATCACGGCCATGCCTTCGGGCGTGCGGGCGAAGGGGCGCGCGGCGGCGGCGGGGATGATCAGCAAGGCGGCGATCAGCAGGACGCCCACGACCTTGATCGCGACCGCGACGACCACGGCAAGGGCGAGGGTGAGCACCAGTTGTTCGCGCCGGGGGTCGATGCCGGAGGCATGGGCGAGGTCGGGGTTGAGCGTGGCGGTCAGCAGGGCGGACCAGCGCCATGTGAGCAGCGCGAGGACCAGCGCCGCCCCGCCCCAGATCAGGGCAAGGTCGGTTTTGCCGACGGCGAGGATATCGCCGAAGAGATAGGCCATCAGGTCGATCCGCACGCCCGACAGAAAGGACACGGCGACCAGCCCGAAGGCCAGCGCGGAATGAGCGAGCACGCCCAGAAGCGTATCCACCGCATAGCCGCGCCCGGAGAGTGCGGTCACGGCCAGCGCCATCAGCAGCGCCATGGCCATCGCGCCCAGAAAGACCGAGACCGACAGGGCCAGCGCAATCGCGACGCCGAGGATCGAGGCATGGGCGGTGGCATCTCCGAAATAGGCCATGCGCCGCCAGACCACGAAACAGCCCATCGGAGCAGCGGCCAGAGCCACGCCCAGACCGGCGAGGGTGGCGCGGATGAGGAAGTCGTCCAGCATCAATGCACCTTGTCGCGTGTGGCCTGATGCAACGGGATCACCCCGGTGTCATGCGCGTGGTCATGGGCATGGCCGTGATCGTGATCGCAGCCGTCATCATGGCTGTGGTTGTGATCGTGGCGGTAGAGGGCCAATGCGCCTTGGGTCCCGGTGCCGAAGAGCGCGCGGTATTCGGGGGCGGAGGCGACGATTTCGGGCGTGCCCTGGCAGCAGACATGGCCGTTGAGGCAGATCACGCGGTCCGAGGCGCTCATGACCACATGGAGTTCGTGGCTGACCATGAGCACGGCACAGCCAAGACGGCGGCGCACATCCTCGATCTGGCGGTAGAAGGCAGCGGAGCCGGGTTGGTCGAGGCCCTGTGTCGCCTCGTCCAGCAGCAGCAGGTCGGGTTTCGCAAGCAGCGCGCGGGCGAGCAGCACGCGCTGGAACTGTCCGCCCGACAGGTCGGTCATCTGGCGGGTGCTGAGGTCGGGGACGCCCGCCTGTTCCAAGGCGGCGGCCACATCGGCGGGGTGCTGGCGGCGCGGCAGGGACATGAAGCGGGCCACGGTCATGGGCAAGGTCGGGTCGATGGCAAGTTTCTGCGGCACATAGCCGATGCTCACCCCGGCGTCGCGGATCAGGCGGCCGCTTGCCACCGGCACCGCGCCGATGATGGCGCGCAGGAGCGTGGATTTGCCCGATCCGTTGGGGCCGACGATCGTCACGATCTCGCCCTTGTCGATGGACATGTCCACATGGGACAGAACAGTATGGCCACCGTAGCGCACCGAGAGGTCGCGGGCTTCGATCAGGCTCATGCCGGGGCTCCGTCCTGACAGGCGGGGCAGACTCCCTGCGCCTCGACCACGGTGCTTTCGATCACGAAGCCCGAGGCGCGGGCGACCGAGCCGAGCGTGCCCTTGGCGGGTTCGGATTGGGTTTCCTGCACCACGCCGCATTTGCGGCAGATCAGGAAGGCGGGCGCGTGGGTCGCGTTGGGATGCGAGCAGGCGATATAGGCGTTCAGCCCTTCGATCTTGTGGGCGAAGCCGTTGCTGACCAGAAAATCAAGCGCGCGGTAGGCGACCGGAGGTTGCGAGCCCAGACCTTCGGATTCGAGCCGAGCGAGGATGTCATAGGCGCCCATCGCCTTGTGCTGCTGGAGCAGGATTTCCAGCACGCGGCGGCGGACGGGCGTGAGGTTCAGCTTGCGGCGCGCGCAGGCATCTTCGGCCGCGGACAGGGCGTCAGCGATGCAATGGTCGTGATCGTGCGGGTCGAATCCATGGGCGGTCATGATCCGTCAGAGGTAGGGCATCGGGCGGGATTATGCAATGTTATAACATTCGGTTTGCAATGTTATAACATATCGACTACCTCAGGTCCGGTCCTGTCAACATCCGAGGAATCGCCCATGCGTCCGCTGTTTCGCCCTGCCCCGTTTTCGATTGGTCTGATGGCCTCGTTGCTGTCCACCGCCGCGCTGGCCGAGGTGCCGCAGGTTGCGACCGATATCGCGCCGGTGCATTCGCTGGTGGCGCAGGTGATGGGCGATCTGGGTGCGCCTGCGCTGATCGTGCGGCCCGGTGCATCACCGCATGGCTATGCGATGCGCCCGTCCGAGGCGCAGGCTCTGGAACAGGCGGATCTGGTGGTCTGGATCGGCGAGGGTCTGACCCCTTGGCTGGAAGGGCCGGTCGAGACATTGGGCGAAGGGGCTGCGGTTCTGGAGCTGATGTCGGTGGAGGGCACGATCCTGCATGACTATCGCGAAGGGGCGACCTTTGCGGCGCATGATCACGGGGAACATGAGGGGCATGATCATGATGCGGCCAAGGGGCACGATCACGATCATGACCACGCGCATGACAAGGCCGAGGCGCATGATCACGACCATGACCATGACACGGCGGAAAGCCATGCCGGGGATCATGCCGGGCATGACCATTCCGGCGCGGATGCCCATGCCTGGCTGGACCCGGCGAACGGGCGGGTCTGGCTGGGGGCGATTGCGGCGGAACTCTCGAGGCTGGACCCGGAGAATGCCGCGGCCTATGCCGCCAATGCGGCCGAGGGGCAGGCGGAACTGACGGCGCTGGAGGCGGAGTTGACCAAGCTTCTGGCCCCTATGGCCGAGACAGAGTTTGTCGTGTTCCACGACGCCTATCAGTATTTCGAGCGGCGCTTCGGGTTGGCCGCGGCGGGGGCCATCTCGTTCAGCGATGCGAGCGCGCCCAGCGCGGGCCGAATCGCGGAGCTGCGCGAAGCGGTGGCCGACCTTGGGGCTGCCTGTGTTTTCGCAGAGCCGCAGTTCAGCAGCGGGCTGGTCGAGACCGTGTTCGGCGATAGCGCGCGGGTCGGATTGCTGGACCCGCTGGGGCAGGACATGGCCCCCGGTGCCGACCTTTATCCGCAGGTGTTGCGCAGCATGGCAGGCGCCTTCACGACCTGTCTGGGCGGCTGATCCTGTCCGGCCGGGCGCCCTGCGCCGGGCCACGCATCGCACGCAGGCGAAAAAGATCGAACATTCGCCTGCGCCTTCATGGGTTCGTTACATTGCGCCTCTAGCCAGCGGCTGATGATACGGGATGACGCGACCCTTCTGGTTGCCCTTGCGGCTGGCAGGCCAAAATTGCTTGACTTGCTCGGGGGCTTCGGACCAATCCTTTCGTATCGTTTCAGAAATGTTCGCTTCGGCTCGCACCTTTTGGCGCTGGATCGGGGCAGGCAATCCACGAAGCATGAAACGTCTGGGAGGACGACATGAACATCAAGACTTTGAACCTGGCCCTGGCCATGTCCATGGCATGGGGCACCGCCGCTTCGGCACAGACCGAGATCCAGTGGTGGCACGCCTTTACCGGCCGTCTGGGCGAATTGCTGGACGCGCAGGTCGCGCAGTTCAACGCCAGCCAGTCCGACTACAAGGTCGTGGCGACGCACAAGGGCAACTATTCCGAGGCGCTGAACGCCGGGATCGCCGCCTTCCGTGCTGGCGAGCAGCCACATCTGTTGCAGGTGTTCGAGGTCGGCACCGCCACGATGATGGCCGCCACCGGCGCGATCAAGCCGGTCTATGAGGTGATGGAGGAATCCGGCCTTCCTTTCGATCCGAATGCCTATATCCCGGCCGTCACCGGCTATTACACCACCGCGGACGGGCAGATGCTGTCCTATCCCTATAACTCGTCCACGCAGGTGCTGTATGTGAACCGCGACAAGCTGTCCGAGGCGGGGATCGACCCCGATGTGGACCTGTCCACATGGGAAGCATGGGATGCGGTGCTGACGCAGCTCAAGGATGCCGGGGTCACCTGCCCCTATACGACCTCGTGGCAGAGCTGGGTGCATCTGGAAAGCTTCTCGGCCTATCATGACGTGCCTTTCGCCACCAAATCCAACGGCTTTGAAGGGTTTGACGCCGAGCTGGTCTTCAATGGCCCGTTGCAGGTGGCCCATATCGAACAGCTGGGCAAATGGGCGCAGGAGGGCAAGTTCATCTACAACGGTCGCCGCAACGAGGCGGGCGCCAATTTCCGCGGCGGCGAATGCGCGCTGTTCACCGAAAGCTCTGCCGGTTACGCCGGTGTGAAGGCCGAGGCGCAGTTCGATTTCGATATCCGCCACCTGCCCTACTGGGATTCGGTCGAGGCCGCACCGCAGAACACGATCATCGGCGGCGCGTCCGTCTGGATCATGGCAGGCAAGCCCGCAGAGGAATACAAGGGTGTGGCCGCCTTCCTGAACTTCCTGTCCTCGCCCGAGGTGCAGGCAAAGTGGCATCAGGATACCGGCTATCTGCCGATCACGACAGCAGCGGGTGAGTTGACCGAAAGCCAGGGGTTCTATGCTGCGAATCCGGGCACCGAGATCGCCGGGTTGCAGATGACCCGCAACGCGCCGACCGCGAATTCCAAAGGTCTGCGTCTGGGCAGCTATGACCAGATCCGCACGATCATCGATGAGGAGCTGGAAGGTGTGTGGTCCGGTCAGAAAACCGCAGAAGCCGCGCTGAACAGCGCCGTGGAGCGTGGCAACCAGTTGCTGCGCCGCTTTGAGCAGGCCAACCGCTGAGGCATCAGCCATCACAACGGCCCCCGGCATGATCGGGGGCCGTTTTCTTTCGCCACGGCCTGTCCCATGATACCCTCCCCGTTGACCTGAACCGGATATCTCCGCATGGAAAAGCGCGTCATCTTCAAGGGCTGGATGCTGCCCGCCCTGCTGCTTCTGCCGCAGATCGTGATCACCGCGATCTTTTTCTTCTATCCGGCGGGGCAGGCAATCTGGCAGTCGATGTTCGTGCCCGATCCTTTCGGGTTGAAGACGCAGTTCGTGGGTCTGGGCAATTTCGAATATCTGCTGGGCGATCCCTATTACCGCGCGTCCTTTGTGACGACGGCCATCTTCTCGGGGCTGGTCACGGTGGTGTCGATGGGCGTGGCGCTTTACCTGGCGATTCTGGCGGATCGGCTGATCAAGGGGTCGGGCACCTATCGCACCCTGCTGATCTGGCCCTATGCGGTGGCCCCGGCTGTGGCGGGCGTGCTGTGGATGTTCATGTTCAACACGCGCGTGGGCGTGGTGGCATGGTATCTGGGTCTGCTGGGCTATGACTGGAACCATGTCCTTGACGAGGCCGAGGCCATGGGATTGGTCGTGGTCGCGTCAAGCTGGGGGCGGATCAGCTATAACTTCTTGTTTTTCCTGGCCGGGTTGCAGGCGATCCCGCGTTCGGTGATCGAGGCGGCGGCGATCGACGGGGCGAAGTTCTGGACACGGTTCCGCACCATCGTCTGGCCGCTCTTGTCGCCCACCACGTTTTTCCTGCTGGTCGTCAATGTGGTCTATGCGTTTTTCGAGACCTTCGGCGTGATCCACACGATCACGGCGGGCGGGCCGCAGCAGGCGACGACGATCCTTGTCTACAAGGTCTATTCCGACGGCTTCGTCGGGCAGGATCTGGGGTCAAGCGCGGCGCAGTCGGTGATCCTGCTGCTGCTGGTGGGGATACTGACCGTGATCCAGTTCAAATTCATCGAACGCAGGGTGCATTACTGATGTCTGATCAACGCGGCATGGTGCAACGACGCGGCCTTGGCCATTGGTTCACCCATCTGGGTCTGATCATCGGCGTCCTGTTCATCTTCTTTCCAATCTGGCTGGCCTTTGTCGCCTCGACCGTCACGCAGCCCGAGATCGTGCGTCCGCCGATGCCGCTGCTGCCGGGCGGGCATTTCATCGAGAATTACAGCAAGGCGCTGTTTTCAGGCGTGAATGCGCCGGTGGCGACGATGATGCTGAATTCACTGATCATGGCGCTGGGGATTACCATCGGGAAGATCGTGATCTCGCTGACATCCGCCTTTGCCATCGTCTATTTCCGCTTTCCGGGGCGGACGGTATTCTTCTGGCTGATCTTTCTGACGCTGATGCTGCCGGTCGAGGTGCGGATCGTGCCGACCTATGAGGTGATCGCGAATTTCGGGATGCTGAACAGTTATTCGGGGCTGATCTTTCCGTTGATCGCTTCGGCCACGGCGACGTTCCTGTTCCGGCAGTTCTTCCTGACCGTGCCGGACGAGCTGACGGAAGCCGCGCGTGTGGACGGGGCGAGCCCCATGCAGTTCTTCTGGCATATCCTTTTGCCGATGAGCCGCACCAATATCGCGGCGCTGTTCGTGATCCTGTTCATCTATGGCTGGAACCAGTATCTCTGGCCGCTGCTCATCACCACCGATCCGTCGATGAACACCATCGTCATGGGCATCAAGCAGATGTTCCCATCAGGTGACGATCTGGCCGATTGGCCGGTGATCATGGCGACATCCATTCTGGCCATGGTGCCGCCTGTGATCGTGGTGATCTCGATGCAGAAGCTTTTCATCCGTGGCCTAGTCGATAGCGAGAAATAAATGGCGACCTTGACCCTTGATAACGTGCGCAAATCCTTTGGCGCGACGGATGTGATCCACGGTGTGAATATCGACGTGGCCGATGGCGAGTTCATCGTGATCGTCGGGCCGTCTGGCTGTGGCAAGTCCACGCTTTTGCGGATGGTGGCGGGGCTGGAGGGCATCACCAGCGGCGAGATCCGCATTGGCGATAAGCGCGTCAATGAGGCCGAGCCGATGGAGCGCAATATCGCGATGGTGTTCCAGAACTATGCGCTTTACCCGCATATGTCGGTGTTTGATAACATGGCCTACGGGTTGAAGATCGCCAAGACACCCAAGGATGAGATCGCCGCGCGGGTCGCGGTGGCGGCCAAGCTGTTGCAGCTGGAGCCGTATCTGGACCGCAAGCCGCGTGAATTGTCGGGCGGGCAGCGGCAGCGGGTGGCCATGGGCCGCGCGATTGTGCGCAAGCCTGCGGTGTTCCTGTTCGACGAGCCCTTGTCGAACCTCGACGCCAAGCTGCGCGTGCAGATGCGGCTGGAGATCAAGCAATTGCAGCGGGAATTGGGGGTCACATCGCTTTATGTGACGCATGATCAGGTCGAGGCGATGACGCTGGCCGACCGGATGATCGTGATGAACGCGGGCAAGGCCGACCAGATCGGCAAGCCGCTGGAGGTTTATGAGAATCCGCAGACCGAATTCGTGGCAGGCTTCATCGGATCACCGGCCACGAATTTCATGCCGGCGGGCAGCGTGGGGGTGAATGTCGGCAAGACCGTGGGTATCCGGCCCGAGCATATCCAGCTGACCGACAGCCCGACGCGGTTGCAGGCGCGTGTCGCCTATTGCGAGGCGCTGGGGGCCGAGACTTTGGTGCATCTGCGCCTGCCGCATGGGCAATTGATCACCGTGCGGCAGGGCGGGCATCTGCCCTTGCCAAGCGAGGGGACGGATTTGTGGCTGGGCTGGCACGATGCCGCGATGATGGTCTTTGGCGAGGATGGAAAGCGGATCTAGTCCGGCTTGAAAGCCTGCCATCCCTGCCACCAGCGGGTCAGGGTCGTGAGCGCGCAGGCTGCGGCGAAGCCATAGGCGAGCACGGGGAACAGTGCGGGCATGAGGCACATGGCGACAAATAGCGCGATCGTCTCGAACCCTTCGGTCAGGCCGCCAAGATAGAAGATGCCTTTGGTGGGGTAATCCTGCGCCTGCAGGTCGCGTTTGGCGGCGATGACGGCAAAGGCCAGAAAGCTGGACCCGGTGCCGACAAACGCCGTGATCAGCACGGCGGCGGGCAGCGCGTTTGTCGCGGGATCGGCCATCGCGAAGCCCAGAGGTATGAGCGCGTAAAAGACGAAATCCAGCGCAATATCAAGGAAAGCGCCGCGATCCGTTGGGGCGCTGAGCCGCGCCACGGCGCCGTCCAGACCATCGGCCAGCCGATTGAGCAGGATCAGCGCCAGTGCCAGCCAGACCCAGCCCATGGCCAGTGCGGGCACGGCCAGTATCCCGATCGCAAAGCCCGACAGCGAGATACTGTCCGCCGTCACGCCACGCCGGTGCAGGGCCAGCGCCAGCGGGTGCAGGGCGCGGCGTTGTGCGGGCAGGATCAGGGCGTCGATCATCAGGGCCATCCTTGGGGCTTTTCAGCCTTCTACACGCTGGCCCTGTCGCCTGTCTTGCACCCTTGCACACATTTGCGTCACCGATGGGTCGTATGCGCCCTATACAAGCGCGAAAGCCGCGGCTAGCGTCGCGGCATGGGCATTGACGCACTCGACAGTCGCTATTCCTGGACACGGTTGGCCGTGTCGCTGCTGATCGCCACGATCGGCAATGTCGGCATGTGGGCGATCATCGTGATCATGCCCGCGATGCAGGCCGAGTTTCAGACGGCGCGGGCGGATGCGTCCTTGCCCTATACGCTGACAATGATCGGCTTTGCCTTGGGCAATCTGGTGATCGGGCGGGCGGTGGATCGGTTCGGGATCTCCTTCGCCCTGTCGGCGGCGGCGCTGACGATCGGGGGCGGATTCGCGCTGGCCTCGGTCGCGGGATCGGTCTGGACGCTGACATTCCTGCAATTCGTGATCGGCTTCGGCACGGCGGCCAGCTTTGGCCCGCTGATCGCCGATATCTCTCTGTGGTTCCTGAAGCGGCGCGGCATCGCCGTGGCGATTGCGGCCAGCGGGAATTACCTGTCGGGCGCGATCTGGCCCATGCTTCTGGCCGGCGTGCTGGAAGAAAGCGGCTGGCGCACGGTGTATATGGTGCTGGCTGTCGCAGTGGTGGTGGGGGTGATCCCGCTGTCGCTGTTCCTGCGCGCCCGCGTGCCGCTGGAGGCCAGCGCGCATTCCGACAGCATCACAGCCGCGCGGGCGAAATCGGCGGGGTTTTCGCCGCGTGCCCTGATGTGGCTGCTGGGGCTGGCGGGGATCGGCTGCTGTGTCGCCATGTCGATGCCGCAGGTGCATATCGTGGCCTATTGCGTGGATCTGGGCTATGGCCCTGCGGTCGGGGCCGAGATGCTGTCGCTGATGCTGCTGGGCGGTGTGGTGTCGCGGCTGATTTCCGGCCTTTTGGCGGATCGGTTGGGCGGCGTGATGACGCTCTTGATCGGGTCGGCGCTGCAATGTCTGGCGCTGTTTCTCTATCTGCCTGCGGGGGGCCTCGTGTCGCTTTATGTGGTCAGCCTGATTTTCGGCCTGAGCCAGGGCGGGATCGTGCCCAGCTATGCGGTGATCGTGCGCGAATACATGCCCGCGCGGGAAGCCGGCGCACGGGTCGGCTTTGTGATCATGGCCACCATCGTGGGCATGGCGATTGGCGGCTGGATGTCGGGCTGGATCTATGACGTGACGGGCAGCTATGAGATGGCCTTCATCAACGGGATCGCGTGGAATTTCCTGAATATCGGGATCATGCTCTTGATCCTGACCCGCGCGCGCCGCGCCATGCGGTTGGCGGCCGCCTGAGCGCGCGCCTGCCGCTTCATCGTTCTTCAAATACTCGAAAAATCCGGCGTCAAAGTCCGGTGATACCGCCCAGATGCGCCTCTCCGCGTGCGCGGGCCAGAGCGATCTGCTTCTGACGTTCGCGGAAGCGGGCCTTGTCCTCGGCGCTTGTCTCGTCCACGCAGTGATGGCAGGCGACGCCTTCCTCGAAAGCAGGGTGGCTGCGGTCTTGCGGAAGGATCGGGCGGCGGCAGGCGTGGCACAGAAGATGCGGGCCTTCGGTCAACCCGTGGCCCACGGACACGCGGCGGTCAAAGACGAAACATTCGCCCTGCCATGTGCTTTGATCCTCGGGCACTTCCTCCAGATATTTCAGGATGCCGCCCTTGAGGTGATAGACCTGATCCACCCCCTGCCCCAGCAGGTAATTCGTGCTTTTCTCGCAGCGGATGCCGCCGGTGCAGAACATGGCGATGCGCTTGTTGTGAAAGCGGTGCTTGTTCGCCTCCCACCATGCGGGGAAGTCGCGGAAGCTGGCGGTCTGCGGATCGACGGCGCCTTGAAAGGTGCCGATGGCCACCTCATAGTCATTGCGGGTGTCGATCACGGCCACATCGGGCGCGGTGATGAGCGCGTTCCAGTCGGCGGGATCGACATAATGGCCGACGCGGGCGCGCGGATCGACATCGGGCTGGCCCATCGTCACGATCTCGCGCTTCAGCCGCACTTTCATGCGGGCGAAAGGCGGCTGGCTGGCGGTGCTTTCCTTCCATTCGAGGTCGGCACAACCCGGCAGGGCGCGGATATGGGACAGAACGGCGTCAATGGCGTCACGACTGCCGGCGATGGTGCCGTTGATCCCCTCGCGCGCCAGCAGCAGCGTGCCGGTCACGCCACGCGCACAGCACAGTTGCGCCAGCCCCGGCTTGATCGCGGCGGGATCATCGAAGCGCGTGAAGTGATAGAGGGCGGCGACGGTATACATGGGGCGCGATTTAAGCCCGGCGCGGGTTTGGCGCAAGCCCGGCTGACATGTCAGATTGACGCGCGCCGCCCCAGACCCTACCCCTTTGACGCAAAGAAGGAGGCCCGCCCATGACCCAAGCTCTGATCGTGATCGATGTGCAGAACGATTTCTGCCCCGGCGGTGCGCTGGCCGTGACGGATGGCAATGCGATTGTGCCCGGGATCAACGCCCTGATGCAGGAGGTGCCTTGCGTGGTGCTGACGCAGGACTGGCATCCGGCTGATCATTCGTCCTTCGCGTCCGAGCATCCGGGGGCCGCGGCCTATGACCTGACCGAGATGCCCTATGGCCCGCAGGTTCTGTGGCCGGATCATTGCGTGCAGGGCAGCACAGGTGCGGACTTCCACGCCGCGCTGCACACCGATCCGGCGGACCTGATCATCCGCAAGGGGTTTCGCCGCGCCATCGACAGCTATTCCGCGTTCTTCGAGAATGACAAGACCACCCCCACCGGGCTGGAGGGGTATCTGCGCACGCGCGGGATCACGGATCTGGTGCTGGTGGGATTGGCGACCGATTTCTGCGTCGCCTATTCGGCGCAGGATGCGGCGCGGCTGGGGTTCGACGTAACCGTGCGACTGGACCTATGCCGGGGGATCGACCTGAACGGATCGCTGGAGGCGGCGCTGGGTGCGATGCGGGCGGCGGGTGTGCGGCTGGTCTGACGCGGCTTGCACGCGGGACCTGCCTTTGCTTTAACCGCAAGGCACATTGACGGAGCCATCCCATGGTCGATATCGCCACCCGCGTCTGGAATCATCGCTGGAAGATCGACCCGATCGTGCGGTCTCTGATCGATACGGATTTCTATAAACTGCTGATGTGCCAGTCGGTGTTCCGCAACAAGCCGGACACGCAGGTGACGTTCAGCCTGATCAACCGGTCCGCGCATGTGCCGCTGGCCAAGCTGATCGACGAAGGCGAGTTGCGCGAGCAGTTGGATCACATCCGCTCGTTGTCGCTGACGCGGGGGGAAATCACCTATCTGCGCGGGAACACGTTTTACGGCAAGCGGCAGATGTTCCGCCCCGATTTCATGGAGTGGTTCGAGGCGCTGCGCCTGCCGCCCTATCATCTGGAGCGCAAGGGCGACCAGTATGAACTGACCTTCGAGGGCAGCTGGCCCGAGGTGATGATGTGGGAGATCCCGGCGCTGGCCGTGCTGATGGAGTTGCGCGGGCGGGCGGTGCTGAACACGATGGGGCGGTTCGAGTTGCAGGTGCTCTATGCCCGCGCGATGACGAAGCTGTGGGAGAAGGTCGAGGCGCTGCGCGAGGTGGATGGCCTGCGACTGGCGGATTTCGGGACGCGGCGGCGGCATTCCTATCTGTGGCAGGATCGTTGCGTGCAGGCCTTGATCGAGGGCTTGGGCGAGAAATTCGTGGGCACGTCCAACTGCCATATCGCGATGAAGCGGGATATCGAGGCGATCGGCACCAATGCCCATGAGCTGCCCATGGTCTATGCCGCCTTGGCCGAGGATGATGATGCCCTGCGCGAGGCGCCCTACAAGGTGCTGGCCGACTGGCATGAGGAACATGACGGCAATCTGCGGATCATCCTGCCCGACACCTATGGCACCAAGGGGTTCTTGCAGAATGCGCCCGACTGGCTGGCAGGCTGGACCGGCATCCGCATCGACAGCGGCGATCCGGCGACGGGCGCGGAGGTGGCGATTGACTGGTGGAAAAGCCGGGGCGAGGACCCGCGGCAGAAGCTGGTGATCTTCTCGGACGGGCTGGACGTGGCCAAGATCGCCGAATTGCAAAAGCAGTTTGCAGGGCGGGTGCGGCCATCCTTTGGCTGGGGCACGCTGTTGACCAATGACTTCCGCGGGTTGGTGGCAGGGGATGCCTTGGCGCCGTTCAGCCTTGTGTGCAAGGCGGTGTCGGCGGATGGGCGACCCACTGTCAAGCTGTCGGACAACCCCAACAAGGCGATGGGACCCGAGGCCGAGATTGCGCGCTACAAGCGTGTGTTCGGCGTGGGCGACCAGACGGCGATGGATGTGGTGGTCTGACGGACGGGGTCAGGGCGCGGCGGCGATCACCTCGATCTCGACCTTGAATTCGGGGCGGGTGAAGCCTGACACGATGATCAGCGTCGATGTGGGCAGGCGGGTGACATCGGCCAGAAATGCGTCGCGCGCCTGCATGTAACCCGCCATATGGGCGCGATCCGTGACATAGGCGGCCAGATGCATGACATCGGCCGGACCCATCCCCGCCTCGGCCAGAATGGCGGTGATATTGGCGAAGCAGATCCGCGCCTGATCATGGGCGTTGTCCGGCACGGTGCCATCCGCCGCCAGCCCCAATTGGCCAGAGGTGCGCGCGATGCGCCACCCGGCGGGCAGTTCGACGCCGTGGGCATAGCGGGCAAAGGGCGGGGCGATGCTGGCGGGGGAAAGCTGGCGCATGGGGACCTTTGCGATGTCGGATTGGGGAAAGCCTAGCCAGCCACGTGGCGCGCCCGCAAGATCCAAGGCAGCCCGACAGGGCGGATCGTGGGGCCTTGGCTGCGGACTGATCAACAGACAGGCAAAGGTCACAGATCGACGGTGATGACCCCGTCCGGTTCCGCCGCACGACTTTGGCACAGGATGATCGCGCCGTCGCGTTGGGCGCGTGACAGCACGAAGTCGCGGTGTTCGACAGCGCCCGCGACCAGCCCGCATTTGCAAACGCCACAGATGCCATCGGCGCATTTCACATCGACGTGGATGCCCGCGTCGGCCAGAACGTCGGTGGCGCTGCGGTCGGCGGGGATCAGCAGGTCGCGCCCCGTGCGGGCCAGTCGCAGGGTGAAAGGGTGGTTGACGTAATCGGGCACGTCAGGGACGGCGAAATATTCCAGATGCCGGGCGTCATCCGGGTAGCCCTGCCGTTCCGCGGCGGCGATGACGGCGTCCATGTAGCGGGTGGGTCCGCATGTATAGACATGCCAGCCGTCTCGGTAGCCTGCGAGGATCGCGTCCAGATCGGCGCGGGTGCCTTCGTCGGAAAAATGCAGGTGCACGCGGTCGGCCCAGGGAAAGGCTGCCAGATCGTCAAGATAGCCCGCCGCCGCGCGGCTGGCGCAGGAATAGTGCAGCGTGAAATCCCGGCCCAGCGCGTGCAGGCGGTGGGCGAAGGCGATCATCGGGGTGACGCCGATCCCGCCGCCCATCAGAAGAATCCGCGTCGCGTCCTCGACCAGATCGAAATGGTTGATGGGTTT
Organism: Seohaeicola sp. 4SK31; assembly: GCF_028802875.1. Taxonomy (NCBI): domain Bacteria; kingdom Pseudomonadati; phylum Pseudomonadota; class Alphaproteobacteria; order Rhodobacterales; family Roseobacteraceae; genus Seohaeicola; species Seohaeicola sp. 4SK31. The sequence continues at coordinate 133,166 of NZ_JARAMP010000006.1, forward strand.
CGAGATGAACACCCGCCGCCCCGGTGTGAAGATACGGTGCATCAGCTTTGATCCGCCGCGTCCGGTATCCTCGCGCAGCACGCCGATCTGGTATCTGGACCGGTCCGCCGGATCGCCGGACATCGAATATTGCCGCAGGTATTCGGGGGCGACGACGATATCCAGATGCGCGCCTGCGGTCCATGCGGGGAGATCACCGCCATCGGGGGCGGTGAATTCGAATTTGGTCACATCGGGCGTCATGCGATCCACTTTGGACACGCGGACCTCGATCACAGGGGCGTCCTGCGGGACGGTGTAGCGGTGGATATGGCTCACGTCGCCTTGTGCCAGCCTTGCGCGGTGCTCGTCTGCGGGGATCATCGCCTGATAGGCGGCAATCCCGGCCTCGCGGTCCATCGGGGCGGGATAGGGCCAGGGATGCGGCGCCAAGGGCGCGGGATAGACGGCCAGCGTCTGATCCGCATAGCGCAGGTGCAGGTCTTTTTGCAGATCGCGGCGGTTGACCGGGTGACGGGTCGGGCGATAGCCGCCATCCTCCTCGATCTCAAGGTCCCACCACCATGTCTTGACCGGGTTCAGACCGCCTTTGTCCAGCGCATCGTCCAGCCGTGCCAGAACCGGGGCCGCGCCGGGCAGGTTCATCGCGGCCCAGCGGAAGGGTTTTTCGGCGAAAAGCCCTTCAAGGTTCCACGGGCAGGTTTTCATGCAGCGGCCGCACATCGCGCCGCCCGGTGTGGTGATGCGGTAGGTCGCGCATTTCTGGCTATCGGATTTCCAGATCTCGTAACCGTTGAACATCAGCTTTGGACCGGCGGTGATTGCGCCGGAGGGGCATTCGCGCGCGCATTTGTTGCAGGATTCACAAAAACGCTGCAATCCAAAGTCGATCGGGCGGTCATGCGCCATCGGCAGATCGGTGGTCACCACACCCGATTTCAGGCGCGGGCCGAGGAAAGGGTTGAGGATCACTTCGCCGATCCGGCTGACCTCTCCCAGCCCCGACAGCAGCAGAAGGGGTGGCTGCAAGACCTCTCCATCCATGACGCTATGGGCCTTGGCCTTGTAGCCGAGATTGCGGATCTGCCGCGCGATGACACCGCCCAGCAGCGAGAAACGCAGGTAAGCGCGCATGGACTGGGCGACGCTGATCCAGTCGTCGCCGGAGGCGCCTGCCATCGTCTCGAACCCCTGGTCGATGATCATGCTGATCGCCTGATCATGGGGCGGGTCGATGGGGGTGCCTGTGGCGTCATGGGAATACCACGCCCAATCCGGGCAGCGCGAGATGCCCACGGCATCGACGCCAAGGAAATAGGCGGAGGCCTTGACCAGATCGGCGGCCCGTGCCGGATCGAGCGGAGTTTTGGCGGGTGCGGGATCGCCGTCCTGTAGCAGCACGAAAGCCCCGAGGACGCGGCGTTGTGCGGTGCTGGGGGCTGATTTGCGGACATAATGCCCACCCGTCGCCCCCTTTTGCGCGGCCTTGCCCAGATCGCCGAATTGCGCGCGGGCGAAAAGATCGGCGCGCTTGGGAACGCGGGCGACGCGCGGCTCGTCAATATAGGTGGTGGGACTGTCCACGCGTTTCAGCGTCTCGAACGGATGCGCGCCCATCGCATAGGCGCGGCGGCGGAAGGGGTCGCGGTTCAGCGCGGATTTGGCGAACCCCTTGCCCAGCCACCACGCGGGGCCTTGGGTGCGGAACCACGGTTGCTGCGCCATGGGCGCAAGCGGGCGGTCATGGGTCAGGTCCAGATCCGTGGTCACGGCGGTCAGCCCGAAGCGGGGCCCCAGCCACGGGGCCACAAGCGTGCCGTCCTCGACCGTGGCGAGGCCAGCGGCCACGGCCAGACGGTGCAGGTCCACATCCGACGTCGTATAGCTGTGCGCGCAGGCATCGAAACCCAGAAGGCGGATGTAATTGGCCAGAACCACGGCGGTTTCGGACCCGCGCAGGCAGGCGCGATGGGCTTGCGCGTCGATGATCCAGTCGGCCCCGGCCTCATCCGGTTTGGGATCGCGGTGATGCTCATAAAGAAAGATCAGCGCGGTGTGATGGCCGTGGATGCCGCGCGGCGGGGCCTCCATCGACTCCTTGAGATCGGCCATGATCATGTCGATACCTGACGCCAGCGTCTTGGTCTGACGGGTCCGCAGATCATGGGCCAGACGGTCGATATCGGGGTTCCGGCGAGGCTGGTCGAGCATCATCGCAGGCGTGACCGGACCGATGCCGACCATCGAGGCATCCGAGAAATAGCCGAAGGCTTTCAGGTGGTTGGCGCGGGTCTGCGGATCATCGGGGATCACGGCGCGGGCGCGGTTCACCAGTCCGTCGCGGATCGCGTCCAGCATGGCCTGATATTCGCCCATCGCGTTCACGATGCTTTGCGGCGCATCGGGGCGGTGGAAATTCAGCGCCGGCATGCGCGGCACGGCGGACGGGTCAGGCTGCGTGTCGCACCGGGTCAGCCGTTCCAGCGGATAGGGCCCAAGATGGACGGGCCGGTCCTTGTCCGAGAAAAAACGCATGCCCATCGGACCCTCCCCGGTCGTATCGGTCGCGCCAGTCAAGGCGAAGGTGGCGGGGGTGTAAAGGGGCGCTTTAATCAGGCTTCAACGAAATTGTGTAAAGGTCGCGGTTGACGACATGGCGCGGGGCGGTGTTTCTCGGATGGCATGGCCCGTCAGAGGCCGTTTAGGGAAAAGAGACACTTCATGATTGCCAGACTGACCGCCCTTGTCGCCCTTGCCGCGGGCCTTGCCCTGCCCGCATTTGCCGAGCCTGATCCGAAAGACTGGGATGCCGTGCTGGAGGAGGCGCGGGGGCAGACGGTCTATTGGAACGCCTGGGGCGGTGATCCGCGCACCAATGATTATATCGCCTGGGCCGGTCAGCAGGTGAAGGACAATTTCGGCGTCACGCTGGAGCATGTGAAGCTGTCGGACACCGCGACCGCCGTCAGCACCGTTGTCAGCGAAAAGGCGGCGGGCCAGACGACGGGCGGGTCGATCGACCTGATCTGGATCAACGGGGCGAATTTCGCCGCGATGAAGGAGAACGGGTTGCTGTTCGGGCCGTGGTCCGAGGATATCCCGAACTGGGCGCTGGTCGATCCCGAAGAGAATCCGGCTTTGATCGAGGATTTCACCGTGCCGGTCGAGGGGCTGGAAGCACCGTGGAGCATGGCGCGGGTTGTGTTCTATTATGACAGCGCCCGCGTGGCCGCACCGCCGCGCACCATGCTGGAGTTTCTGGACTGGACTCAGGCCAATCCGGGGCGCTTCACCTATCCGCAGCCGCCTGATTTTCTGGGCACGACCTTTCTGAAACAGGCGCTGCTGGAACTGGTGACGGATCGTGATCCGCTTTACGCCCCTGTGGAAGAGGCCAATTACGAGGCCGTGACGGCCCCATTGTGGGAGTATATCACCGCGCTGACGCCCGGCCTGTGGCGCGAGGGCAAAGCCTATCCCCAGAACGGCCCGGCACAGCGGCAGTTGATGGCGGATGGCGAGATCGACATCGCGATTTCCTTCAGCCCCGGTGAAGCCTCGGCGGCGATTGCGAATTTCGAGTTGCCCGACACGGTGAGGAGCATGGTTCTGGACGGGGGCACGATCGGGAACGCGAGTTTCCTGGCAATTCCGTTCAATGCCAATGCCAAGGCAGGCGCGATGGTCGTGGCCAATTACCTGATGTCGGTCGAGGCGCAGTTGCACAAGCAGGATGCCGCCGTTATGGGCACGCCGACGGTTCTGTCGATGGGCAAGCTTTCGGCCGAGGATGCGGCACGGTTCGCGGCGCTGGATCTGGGGGTCGCGACTCTGTCACCCGCCGATCTTGGCCCTGCCCTGCCCGAGCCGCATCCCAGCTGGATGCAGCGCATCGCCACCGATTGGGAGGCGCGCTTCGGCGTGGCGCAATAAGGGCGGCGCGGTCCGGTGCCTGCCATTCCGAGGAACCGGGTCACGCTTTTGCCGCTGGCACCGCTGCTGACCCTTGCGGTGCTGCTGGTGCCCGTGGGTGCGGGGCTGGCCGGGGTGCTGGCCCCGGCCTTTGGCTGGTTTCCGGCATTGGGTGGCGAGTCGCTGTCACTGGGGCCGTGGCGCGCTTTGCTGGCCTGGCCCGGATTGCCGGATGCGGTGTGGCTGAGCCTGTTCACCGGGCTGGGGGCGACGGCGGTGTCGCTGCTGATCACGGTCATGATCTGCGCGGCCTGGCAAGGGACGAGCAGTTTCGGGCTGATCGAACGGGCCTTGTCACCCTTGTTGTCGGTGCCCCACGCGGCGGCGGCATTCGGGCTGGCCTTTCTGATCGCTCCATCCGGCTGGATCGCGCGGGGGCTGTCGCCTTGGGCCACAGGATGGGAAAGGCCGCCGGACCTTCTGATCACGCAGGACCCCTTGGGGCTGTCGCTGATGGCGGGGCTGGTGGTCAAGGAAGTGCCCTTTCTGCTGCTGATGACGCTGGCGGCACTGGGGCAGGTGCCGGCGCGGCGGTCGGTCCTGTTGGCGCAGACGATGGGATACGGGCGCATGGCGGGTTGGGTTCTGACCGTGTTTCCAAGGCTCTATGTGCAGATCCGCCTGCCCGTCTATGCGGTGCTGGCCTATTCCTGTTCGGTCATTGACGTGGCGCTGATCCTTGGCCCGACACGGCCGTCAACGCTGGCGGTGCAGGTGTTGGAGTGGCTGTCGGACCCCGATCTAGGCCTGCGGTTTCAGGCGGCGGCGGGGGCGGTGCTGCAACTGGGGTTGATTTTGGGCGTTCTGCTGATGTGGCGGCTGGGCGAGCATGTGGTCGCGCGGCTGGGCTGTGCCTGTGTGCGGATGGGGCACCGGATGGCGCGGGATGGCGCGATGCGGGCGCTTGCGATGGCGCTGGCGCTGATCATGGCACTGGCGGTGGGTTTGGGGATTCTGGGGCTGGCGGTGTGGTCGGTTGCGGGCTTCTGGACCTTTCCCGACCTGCTGCCGGATCAGTTCACATGGCGCAACTGGGCGCGGCAAGGGGATGGTCTGGCGCGGATCGCGGTGGAAACGGCGGTGATCGGCGCGGTGGCCACGGGGATCAGTCTGATCCTGACCGTCGCCTGCCTTGAGGCCGAGTATCGCCACGGGCTGCGGCCTTCCACGCGGGCGCTGTGGTTGCTGTATCTGCCGTTGATCGTGCCGCAGGCGACCTTTCTGATCGGGTTGCAAACCCTTGCGATTGGAACGGGATGGACCGGCGCGCGGGCGGCGGTGATCGCGTCCCATGTGATTTTCGTGCTGCCCTATGTGTTTCTGTCGCTGTCCGACCCGTGGCGGTCCTGGGATGCGCGGCAAGGGTTGGTGGCGGCCAGCCTTGGCGCCGGGGCGGAGCGTGTCCTGTGGCGGGTGCGTCTGCCGATGCTGCTGCGGCCGGTGCTGGTGGCGGCGGCGGTGGGGTTTGCCGTGTCGGTGGGGCAATATCTGCCGACGCTCTTGATCGGGATGGGGCGCGTGAGCACCCTGACGACCGAGGCGGTGGCCCTGTCATCTGGGGGTGACCGGCGGCTGATCGGGGTTTATGCGCTGTCGCAGACGGTGTTGCCGCTGCTGGGGTTCGCGCTGGCGCTGGCGCTGCCGGCGGTGGTGTTTCGCAACCGGCGTGGCGTGTTGGACAGGGGGTAGGCGATGGCGGCGGGGTTGGAACTGGATCACCTGACGATCACGCTGGGCGACAGGCGGTTGGTCGATCTGCATCAGACGGTGGCGCCGGGCGAGGTCCTGAGCGTGATGGGGCCATCGGGGTCGGGGAAATCGACGCTTTTGTCGGTGCTGATCGGGCGACCTGATCCGGGCTTTGACGTAAGCGGACGGGTGCGGCTGGACGGGCGCGACCTGAGCGGGCTGGGACCTGAGGCGCGGCGGATTGGCCTTTTGTTTCAGGATGATCTGCTGTTTCCGCATCTGTCCGTGGGGGAGAATCTGGCCTTTGCCCTGCCCTCGACGGTCAAGGGCCGTGCGGCGCGGCAAGCGCGGATCGACGCCGCGCTGGAGGCGGCGGAACTGGCTGGTTTCGCGGGGCGTGATCCGGCGACATTGTCGGGCGGACAACGCGCGCGGGTCGCTTTGATGCGCTGCCTGCTAAGCGCGCCGCGTGCGCTGTTGCTGGATGAGCCGTTTTCCCGGCTGGATGCGGATTTGCGGCGGCAGATGCGGGATTTCGTCTTTGGCCGGGTGCGGGCCGAGGGGATTCCGGCGATCCTTGTGACACATGATCTGGAGGATGCGGTGGCGGCGGGGGGCAAGGTGATCTCGCCCCTTGGCGAGGTCAGGCAGACCGGGCGGCCTGCCTGACCTGTCGGTTCAGGCGTTCCAGGGCCGGTCGCCCGCCGCATCCTTGACGCGGGTGGGCAGGCCGATCTGGTCGAGAAGGGTCAGGAAGGGTTTGGGGTCCAGTTCCTCGACATTGACCATCGTGCCGGTGTCCCATGTGCCGTTCGCGATCAGCATCGCGGCGGCGACGGGGGGCACGCCTGCGGTGTAGGAAATGCCTTGGCTGCCCACCTCGTTATAGGCGTCTTTGTGGTCGGCGACGTTGTAGATGAACACTTCCACCTCTTTGCCGTCTTTCAGACCTTTGACCAGATCGCCGATGCAGGTCTTGCCGGTGTAATCAGGAGCAAGGCTGGAGGGGTCGGGCAGAACGGCCTTGACCACCTTGAGGGGGATCACTTCCAGCCCTTCGGCGGTTTTCACCGGCTGTTCGGACAGAAGGCCAAGGTTTTTCAACACGGTAAAGACATTGATGTAGTGATCGCCAAAGCCCATCCAGAAGCGCACATCGGCATCCGGGTAATTGGCGGCCAGCGAGTGCACCTCGTCATGGCCGGTCATATAGGCTTTCTGCTTGCCGACGACGGGCAGGTCCCATTCGCGGCCAACCTCGAACATTGTGTTGGTCTGCCATGCGCCGTTCTGCCAGCTGTAGACGGTGCCTGTGAATTCGCGGAAGTTGATTTCCGGGTCGAAATTGGTAGAGAACCAGCGGCCATGCGAGCCTGCGTTGATGTCCACGATGTCGATGGAGGTGACGCTGTCCATGTAATCGTCGGCGGCCAGACGGGCATAGGCATTGACCACGCCGGGATCGAAACCGATGCCGAGGATGGCGGTGACGCCAGCCTTTTCGCAGGCTTCGCGGCGTTTCCATTCGTAATTGCCATACCATGGCGGTGTTTCGCAGATCTTGGCGGGGTCTTCGTGAATGGCCGTGTCCATATAGGCGGCACCGGTTTCGATGCAGGCTTGCAACACGGTCATGTTCACGAAGGGCGAGCCCACGTTGATCACGATCTGGCAGCCCGTATCGCGGATCAGTTGGGCCACGGCGGCCGAGTCCATCGCGTCAAGCGCATGGGCCTTGAACACGCCCGGCTGTTTCATCGCGGATTTTTCATGCACCGAGTCGAGGATCGCCTGACATTTCGCGACCGTGCGACTGGCGATATGCAGATCGCCCAGCACATCATTGTTCTGCGCGCATTTATGCGCCACGACCTGAGCCACGCCACCGGCGCCGATGATAAGCACGTTGCGTTTCATGGTGTCACCAGACCTCCTTTAAGGTTCCAGTTGCAGGAAAAGCGCCATACCGCGGCGCGGGCGATCACGAGAGGGCGGCGACGAAATCGTCGTAGCCGAAATCGCGCACAAGGCGCTCGGTCCCGTCCAGCTCGCGGATGGCGATGGCGGGCATCTTGACGCCGTTGAACCAGTTCTTCTTGACCATCGTGTAACCGGCGGCGTCCTGAATACTGATCCGGTCGCCGGGTTTCAGCGCCTTTGCAAAGCGGAATTCGCCGAAGATGTCACCCGCCAGACAGGATTTGCCGCAGATCATCCATTCCTCGGGGCCCGCGTTGGGGCTGACCTTGGCGCTTTCGCGGTAGATCAAGAGGTCGAGCATATGCGCCTCGATCGAGCTGTCGACGATGGCGAGGTTCTTGCCGTTGTAGAGCGTGTCCAGAACAGTCAGTTCCAGCGTGGTCGATTTGGTGATCGCCGCCTCGCCGGGTTCCAGATAGACCTGCACCTCGTTCTGGCCTGCGAAGCGCTTGAGGCGTTCGGCCAGACGGTCAAGGGGATAACCTTCGCCGGTGAAATGGATGCCGCCGCCAAGCGAAATCCACTCCATCTTGCGGATCAGATGGCCGAAACGTTGTTCGATGCTGCCCAGCATCGCGTCGAAGCGGTCGAAATCGGCGTTTTCGCAGTTGTTGTGGAACATGAAGCCGCTGATCTGATCCAGCACGGGCGCGATCACGGCGGGGTCATGTTCACCCAGACGGCTGAAGGGGCGCGCGGGGTCGGCCAGATCGAAGCTGGAGGTGGAGACGCCGGGATTGACGCGCAGGCCGCGGGTGTGGCCGCGGCTGACCTCTTCAAAGCGGGTCAACTGTCCGGCGGTGTTGAAGATCACCTTGTCGGAATTGGCCAGAACCTCGTCAATCTCGTGATCGGCCCAAGCCACGGAATAGGCGTGGGTTTCGCCGGGGAATTTCTCGCGGCCCAGCTTCACTTCAAAAAGCGAACTCGAGGTGGTGCCGTCCATATACTCGGACATCATGTCGAAGACCGACCATGTGGCGAAACATTTGAGCGCCAGAAGCGCCTTGGCGCCTGACGCCTCGCGCAGGTGGGCGATCTTTTCCAGATTGGGCAGCAGATGTGCCTTGTCGATCAGGTAGTAAGGCGTGTGCAGCATCGTGCCTTCCCCCATGCGTGGCGGCCTGCCGGTGGCAGGGCGGGACTTCAACAGGAAGCGGGTGGATAGGGCCAATCGCCCGGCGTATCAAGTGAAAACCTGATGACGGGGCCGCGTGGGGCGGTCACTCCTCGCCTTCAACCTTGCCGCGCATGGCCTTCACCTCGCCGCGCACCTTCTTGGCCTTGATGCGGCGCTTGACCGATCCGAAGGTGGGTTTGGTCGCTACCCGACGCTTGGGGGCGACGAGCGCGGCGCGGATCAGCTCGGCCAGACGGTCGCGGGCGATTTCGCGGTTGCGGACCTGACTGCGGGTTTCATCGACTTGCAGGACGATGGCCCCGTCCTTGGTCCAGCGCCGCCCGGCCAGACGCCGCAGACGGGTTTTCACGGGCAACGGCAGGTTGGGGGAGCGTTCCGCCTCGAACCGCAATTCGACGGCGGAGGAGACCTTGTTCACGTTCTGCCCGCCCGGACCGCTGGCGCGGATGAACTGTTCGGTCAGTTCCCAATCCTCGATGCCGATGTCGTCGGTGATCCGCAGCATGACCGCCCGTTCCTTGTGATGTTGCCCCGGACCATAGCGCGGATGGGAGGCAAACAGAAAGGGCCACCCTTGCGGATGGCCCTCTGAGATTTACGGAGGTGGGGCCGGTTAGGCTCTCACCAATTCGGATGTTGCATCCCCCGAGGGCTGCCTCAGGACTGCGTCCCCCGAACTGTTCCGACACCTCTCTCCAATATCCCGTTAGACACTAGAGCACCTCCTTTCAATTGTTTCGCCTGAGATCAGGTTGCCACAAAATCAGCAGATGTCAAAAACAAAATCATGTGGTGCGCGGGGTCAGTGCCCCCACGATGATGCGGAAGGGCACAAGTGCCACTAAAGCGAGCAGAAGTTTGACGCTCCAGTCGGCCACGGCCAGCGACACCCAGAGCGGCACCATGGGGCCGACGCCCAGAAGCGGCAGCACCTCACCAGCCCAGGACACGTCATTGCCGGGTTCGATGAAGGACAGGCTGGCCGAAAAGGCGATGGTGAAGAACAGCGCAGTATCGACGGTCGAGCCGACAAGGGTCGAGGCCAGCGGCGCGCGCCACCAGCGGCCCGCGCGGAGACGGTCGAAAATTGCGACGTCCAGCAGTTGCGCGGTCAGGAAGGCAAGGCCCGATCCGATGGCGATGCGGAGTGTCACAAGCGGACCGAATTCGCCCATGATCTGTGTGCCGATCAGCGAGCAGAGGACGCCCACGACGAAGCCCACGAACACGACGCGGCGGGCGGGGCCTGCGCCATAGACGCGGTTCATCACGTCGGTCACCAGAAAGGCGAGCGGATAGGTGAAGGCGCCCCATGTCAGCCATTGGCCGAAGAGGAACTGGACAAGGATGTTCGAGGCCACGACGATGGCGGCCATGGCAAGGATGCCGGGAAGATGGGTGCGGTTCATGTTGGTGCCCGTTTTGACAAGGTTGCGGCGACTTGGCCCCGGTGGGGGCAGATGAATGAGGATCGCCGTTTACTCTTTGTCCAGCGGGCTGGCAAGGGGTGGTGCGACGGCGTATTCCACGATCTCGGTGCGCTGGAAGAATTTGAAGTTGTCATCCGAGATCATGGTGAGGCGGATGCGCCCCTGCCCGTCTTGCCAAACCGTCAGACCTTCAAGGTTGTCATGCTGTCGGGTGCGGGTCTGGAGCAGCATCTCCTCGGCCAGCAACTGATCGCCGGTCACGTCGAAGCGGCGCAGGCGGGTGCGGAAGCCTGGCCCGGTCAGTGCGCGTTCGAGGAGATAGAGCCAGCCATCGGGGCCGAAATCCGCGCCGACCGGCAGGAAAGCCCCGCTGCGGGGGATGCGGAAGGGGATGTCCCAACCCTGCCCGTCAAAGCGGTAGACCGGAAAGGGCCGGTCCAGCGCACCAGAGCGTTCGGGGATGGTGAACAGATGCCCGCGCGCGTCGATGGCGAGCGCTTCGAGCGATGAATTGAGCTGCATCCCGGCGAAATCGGGATGCGAGGCGATGCGGATGGCAGGCCGGTCGGCGCCCGGATAGTAGCGGACGCGATGATGCGCTTCGAAGGAGACGTAGAACCCGCCTTGGGGGGCGAGGGCCAGACCCTCGGAATCGGCGGTGCGTTTCTTCAGCGGTGCCCCTTCGACATCCTGCAACAGCAGGAATGGGCGGGCGGTGATCCCGGTGATCCGCCCGCTGTCATTGCGCTGCAACTGGCCATTGACCGCATGCCCCCTGTCGGTGAGGGCAAGGAAGGTCAGACCGTCCTGATCGAGGTCGATGGCCGAAAAGCCGCCGAAGACCGGATCATCCATATGCCAGCGATAGCTGCCCAGATAGGTCGCGACGCCCGGCTGTCCGGCATCGGTTGCAAGACCAAGCCCCAGACCGACCGCCGCGACCGCGCCTAGCGCGAGCGCAAGACGGCGGCGCATTGTTCGGGCAGATCGGCGAGCGTCAGATCTCGTCGCGGACGGGGTGCAGGGGCGTTGGGATCGCGCGGCTTGGCCGGCGGCGGGTTCAGGATGTTGTTGACCCATTCCTGCGCCTCGGCGCAACCGTCACCGGGGGGCGGCGTGTCCTGATCGAGGCAACCGCGCGCGCCGCGCGGGCAGTTCAGTCGGACGTGGAAATGGTAGTGATGGCCATACCAAGGCCGGATCTTGCGCAGATAGGCGCGATCGCCGCCTTCATCCTTGCACATCTGCACCTTGGCACCGGGAAAGACGAAGATCCGCGCCACGCGGGGGTCAGAGGCTGCGGCCTTGATCACCTCGTGATGCTGGCGGGTCCACTGGTTGTTGACATAGGCACCCTCGGCCCGGCGCAAGGAAATCGAGGAGATGTTCTCACGCTCGTTGCGGGTCAGGTTCAGGCGGTTGGGCGGCAGCATCCAGATATCGGCGTCCAGGCCGATCTGGTGGCTGGCGTGGCCCGTCAGCATCGGTCCGCCGCGCGGCTGGCTGATATCTCCGATATAGAGCCCCTGCCAGCCGGGCAGGCGCGCGGCGAAGCCGGACAGGTCCATCAGGAAATCAATCGTTTCGGGATGGCCCCAGTTGCGGTTGCGCGACAGGCGCATCGCCTGCCATGTCGGCCCGGTTTCGGGCAGTTGCATGGCCCCTGCGATACAGCCCTTGGAATAACCGCCAAAGGGCGCGGGTTGCGCTGCGGCGGCTGTTTTCTGCGCTCCGAACAACTGCTTGGCGGCCTGCGCGGCCGCCTCACCAGCCAGCACGAGACTGAGGAACAGGGATATCGTCAGTGTCAGGGTGTGCGCGCGGCCCATGCTTTGCCATCTCCATCCGGTTTCACCCAGCCTAGCAAGAACAGGCCCAGAAGGAAAAGCACGATCAGCGGTGTCACGCCGAGTTGCTGGCTTTGCGTGACGGCTGTCATGATCCCGATCGAGAGCGGCGCGAGGAAGGAGGTGGCCTTGCCGGCGAGGGCGTAGAGGCCGAAAGCCTCGGTCATCTTGTCGGGGTTGGCCTGACGGACCATCATCGTGCGGGAGGCTGCCTGAATGACGCCACCCGCCGCGCCGATCAGTGCGCCGAGGATGTAGAAGGTAATGTCGGGCAGATTGGAGCCAGGGTCGACCGGCATGCCGTAGACGCTGTCGCGCGAGACAAAGACGATGGAAATGGCCACGAAAGTCAGGATCAGGATGCAGGCGCGGATCACCCTTTTCGGCCCGAAACGGTCATCCGCCATGCCGCCGATCCAGGCGAAGATCGTGCCCGAGATGATGGCGACGATGCCGAAGACGCCGGTATCGACCACCGACCATTCCAGCACACCTGCGGCATAGATGCCGCCGAACACATACATCCCGTTCAGCGCATCGCGATAGAACATCGAGGACGCCAGATAGGCGAAGAGGGATGGCGTCTGCGGCAGGGCGCGGATGGTCGTGACCACTTCGGACAGGGCGCGCTTGACGGCACCGGGCGCGGCGCGGGCGGGTTTCGGATCGCGCACCCAGAGGAAGAAGGGGATCATGAAGACCATATACCAGATCGCGGTCAGCGGGCCGACAGCGCGGGTGCCTTCGCGTTCGCTGGCGTCAAGGCCGAGGATCGGGTCGATGCCGATGAAAGTCTTGCCGGTGGTGGCGCTTTCGGCAAGGAAGGCCAGCATGATGATCAGCGTGACCATGCCGCCCAGATAGCCGAAGGCCCAGCCGTTGCCGGACAACCGCCCGATCTGATCGCGCGGGCCAAGATCGGGGAGCATGGAGTTGGTGAAGATCGTCGCGAACTCCATCCCGATCATGCCGATCGCAAAGAATACCAGCGTCAGGATCAGGTTGAAATCATCGGGGGCCGCCCACCACAGGCCGAAGGCACCGATCACATACATGACGGAAAACAGCCAGATATAGCGCAGCCGATTGCCCGATGTATCGGCCAGCGCACCAAGGAACGGGGCCAGCACGGCGATAATGAAACCTGCCGCGCCGATGCCGAAACCCCAAGCGGATTGCGCGGCTGTGCCATCGCCCATCAGTTCCTTGACATAGGGCGCGAAGATGAAGGTGATCAGAAGCGTGTTGTAAGGCTGGCTGGCCCAGTCGAAGAAGAACCAGCCCCAGATGCGCCGCCGCATGGAAATCGCTGTCATACCGTCCCCCTCTTCGGCCGTTCACGGGCCTTTTTCGGGATAAGACAGCCAAATCATGACAGTGGCAAGTCAATCGTCGCGGACCCGGCCTCAACCCTGCGCTGTGTCCTGCATCGGGGGCCATGGACGCAGATCCTCGGCCGCGATCCAGGCGGCGATCCAGGCCGGAATGGGCGGTGAGGCGACATTCCCCGCGATGGCGCGGACGGCCTTTTCGGGGGGAACGATCCCGCTGTGATCCGTCAAAGCGGCACGGTAGACGATGTGATTGGCGCAATCGCCGTTGGCCTTCCACATGGATTGTTCCAGATAGATGAAGCGCGCATCCCAGCACAGCGCGCGGGAGCGCATCTCGACCACCTCGAACATGCGGATGCGGCGGCGGTAACGCACGCAGGCCCCCGCCATGGTCAGGCCCCAGCCGTTGCGCTTCATCGCGCCGATCAGCCCGGCGCGCTTGGCCAGCGGCAGACGGCCCAGATCATAAAGCGTGAGGGTGCGGCCGTTGTTCAGTTCCATCCACAGGTCGATATCCCAGGGCAGGCACATGTGGCGCGAGACATGAGTGCCGGTCAAAGGCAGCGCGGGTGCACGGCGGAAGCGGATGAATTCGGTGACGAGGCGGATGACGGGATACATGGGCGGGCCTCCTGACGGGTGCCTGCTTGTCTGGCGTGGGTGACGGGTCGTCAACCGCAACGTCGCGGCAAAGGCGGGCAGACCTTGCCAGCGGAGCGGCTTGCGCTTACCTGTGGAGCGCCCAACAGAGGACCGAGACGGATGATTGCCCTTTACCAGACCCTTGCCCTGATCCTTGATGTGGTCTTCTTCATCATGCTGGCCCATATCATCATGAGCTGGCTGATCAATTTTCAGGTGCTGAACCTGAACCAGCAATTCGTCTATCAACTCTGGACCGGGCTGAACCGGGTGCTGGAGCCGGTCTATACCCCGATCCGGCGCGTTCTGCCCGACACAAGCCCGCTGGATCTGGCGCCCCTGGTGGCGTTCATCGCGGTCATATCGCTGCGCGATTTCATCCTGCCGGCGATCTTGCTGGGGTAAGCGCCTGTTTCTGCTGTTCGGGGGTCTATCGGCCTCTTGCCCAACAACCCATGGTGTGGGATTAGTCGGGAAAGAGCAGATATAGACAGACCGACAGGGGGTCCCATGCAAAGCGCCGTCCCGCTGCTGCGCGACATCTTCGGATTCGACGCGTTCCGCCCGGGACAGGCCGAGATCGTGGAGGCTGTGTCGGCCGGGCGCAACGTGCTGGCCATCATGCCCACGGGCGGCGGCAAATCCCTGTGTTTCCAACTGCCTGCCCTGATGCGTGAGGGGGTCACTGTCGTGATCTCGCCGCTGATCGCCTTGATGCGGGATCAGGTGCGCGCCCTGCGCGAGGCGGGGGTCGAGGCGGGGGCGCTGACATCAGGCAACACGCCCGAGGAGACGGATGCCGTCTGGCTGGCGCTGGAGGAGAAGCGGCTCAAGCTGCTTTACATCGCGCCAGAACGGCTGGCGGCGCAGTCGTCTTTCGGGATGTTGCAGCGGGCCGGTGTCAGCCTGATCGCGGTGGATGAGGCGCATTGCGTGAGCCAGTGGGGGCATGATTTCCGCCCCGATTATCTGCGCATCGGTGCGCTGCGCCGCGCGCTGGATGTGCCACTGGCGGCGTTCACCGCCACGGCGGATGCGGAAACGCAGGACGAGATCGTCATGCGGCTGTTCGACGGGAACGCGCCGCTGAAGTTTCTGCGCGGGTTTGATCGGCCCAATATCCATCTGGCCTTTGCCGCCAAGGACAATCCGCGCCGCCAGATCCTGAGTTTTGCCGCCGCGCGCAAAGGGCAATCGGGGATCGTCTATTGCGGCACGCGGGCCAAGACCGAGACACTGGCGCAAGCTCTGCGCGAGGCGGGGCACAGCGCCTGCCATTATCACGGCGGTATGGAGGCCGAGGATCGGCGCCAGACCGAAACCCGATTCCAGCAGGAGGACGGGTTGATCGTGGTGGCGACGGTTGCCTTTGGCATGGGGATCGACAAGCCGGATATCCGCTGGGTCGCCCATGCCGATCTGCCCAAGTCGATCGAGGCTTATTATCAGGAAATCGGTCGCGCGGGGCGGGACGGGGCGCCGGCGGAAACCCTGACGCTCTATGGCCCCGACGACATCCGCCTGCGGCGGAGCCAGATCGACGAAGGCTTGGCCCCGGCGGATCGGCGGATGGCCGATCATGCGCGGTTGAATGCGCTCTTGGGTCTGGCCGAGGCGCTGGAATGTCGGCGGCAGACCTTGCTGCGCTATTTCGGCGAGACGCCGGAGCCTTGCGGGAATTGCGACCTGTGCGACAGTCCGGCCGCGGTGTTTGACGGGACGCTGGCCGTGCGCAAGGCGCTGTCGGCGATCCTGCGGACGGAGGAATGGTTCGGGGCGGGGCATCTGATCGACATTCTGACGGGCAACAGCACCGACAAGGTGCGCGAACGCGGGCATGATGCGCTGCCGACCTTTGGTGTGGGACGGGATTATTCGCGACCCCAGTGGCAGGCGATCTTTCGGCAGATGATGGGGCATGACCTGATCCGGCCCGATCCCGAACGCCACGGGGCCTTGCGGATGACCGATGCGGCGCGGCCGATCCTGCGGGATGAGGCGTCGATCACGCTGCGGAGTGATTCTGTCGCAAAGCCCGACCGTCGCCCGGCGGTCAAAACGCTGGTGTCGGACGAGGATGCGCCTTTGCTGTCGGCGCTCAAGGCCAAGCGGCGCGCGCTGGCCGAGGCGGCGCGGGTGCCTGCTTACGTCATTTTCACCGACAAGACGCTGATCGAGATGGCGGAAACCCGGCCCACCACGCTGGACGCGATGGCGCGGATCGGGGGCGTGGGGGCGAAGAAGCTGGAAAGCTATGGCGCGACGTTTCTGGAGGTGATCACCGGCGCGGTCGAGACCATGCACCCCGCACGGCGCAAGATCGCGGGGCGAGCGGAGGGCACGTTGTATGATCGCTTGCTGGCCGCACAGGCCGATCTGGCGCGTGGATCGGACGGGGTGGACAAGCCCCTGAGTTGTTCCGCCGCCTTGCTGGCCAAGGTCGCGCAACTGCGCCCGCGCGATGCGCGCGAGATGGAGCGGCTTTTGGGCGACAAACGGGCCGAACGTTTCGGGCCAGCGTTTCTGGACGTGTTGCGGGATGCGGGCTAAGTCACCGGCAAGGATGCCTGGAAGGGGAATGGAATGCTGATCACCGTCTCGCCCGCGAAGAAACTGGACATGACCGAGGTCGCCGGCGTGACGCCGACCCGGCCCGATTTCGGGACGGATGCCGATCGTCTTGCACGGATTGCGCGGAATCTGAGCGTGAAGGATCTGCAGAAACTGATGGGGATTTCCGAAAGCCTGGCCAAGCTGACCGCGGATCGCTTCCGCGATTTCGGCGGCATGGAGGAGAAACCGGCGGCTTTGGCCTTTGCCGGGGACACCTATCAGGGGCTTGAGGCCGGGTCGCTGGATGCCGACGAGATGGCCTTTGCGCAGGATCACCTGCGGATCCTGTCGGGGTTGTATGGCGTGTTGCGGCCACTGGATGCGATCCAGCCGTATCGGCTGGAGATGGGGAGCCGGTTGAAAACGCCGCGCGGGGCGACGCTTTACGATTACTGGGGCCCCCGCATCTCGGAGGCGTTGAACGCGCAGGCGGAGGTTCTGGGGACCGATACGCTGATCAATTGCGCCAGTCAGGAATATTTCGGCGCGGTGGACCTGTCGACGCTGCGCCCGCAGGTCATCACGCCTGTTTTCCTTGAGGAAAAGAACGGCGAGGCCAAGATCGTCAGCTTCTACGCCAAGAAGGCGCGCGGCGCGATGGCGCGGTTCATCATCCAGCGCCGCCTGACCAGCCCGGAGGGGATCAAGGATTTCGACAGCGGCGGCTATGCTTTCCGCCCCGATCTGAGCGAGGGTGACCGTTGGGTGTTCCTGCGCGAGGCGGTGGCGGCCGAAAAGGCGGCCTGAGGCTTACCCGGCGGCGGGCGCATCCTCGGCGTCGGTCAGCGTGGTGGTCAGCGTGTCAAGCGGCGCGGTCGCATCAGGCGGACAATGGGCAAGGACATGTGAGACAAGGTCGGCCTTGCGCAGCGGTTTGGACAGATAGTCGTCCAGCCCGGCCGCCAATATCCCCTCGCGGTCGCCATCCATGGCATGGGCCGTCATGGCAACGATGGGCAGATGCGGACGCCCCCGGGCCGCCTGTTCGGCGCGCAGGCGGCGGGTTGCTTCCTTGCCGTCCATTTCGGGCATGGAAATATCCATGAAAACCAGATCAGGCCAGTCTGCGATGCAGGCGGCCACGGCCTCGGCCCCGTTGGCGGCAAAGCGCAGGTCGATTTGCAGATGTTGCAGCATGCGCGAGAACACAAGCTGGTTGGTGCGGTTATCTTCGGCGGCGAGAACGCGCATCCGGCGCATGGTCCCTTTGGCCTTTGCCGGGACGGATGGAAGGGCGGCGCGCCCGGTGACCCCGTCAAGCGCCGCAAAGAGATGCCGCCGCGCGGTCGGCTTTTGCAGGATGGCGTGCAGGTGAACATGGGCCGGGTCCTGCTCGGCAAAACCGGAATTGGCGGTCATCAGCAGGATCGGCAGCCCGGCCCCGGTGTCGCGGACCGCCTGCGCCAGTTCGAGACCGTCCATGGTGGGCATCGCATGTTCCGTCAGGATCAGATCGAAGCCTTCGGGCACATGGGTCAGTGCCGCCTCGCCCGAGGCGCAGGCGGTGACGTGGTGTCCCAGCGCCTGCATCTGGCGGATCACGATCTGGCGGTTCGCCTCGACCGGGTCGACCACCAGAACCCGCAGGGCTGTTCTGGCGGAGGCGCGCATCAGCGCCGGATCGCCTGCGCTGCTGTCCACCACGGGAAGCGCCAGCACGAAACCGAAGACGCTGCCGCGCCGCAGCTCGGATTCGACCCAGATCCGCCCGCCCATCAGCCCGATCAGCTTTTGCGTGATGGCAAGGCCAAGCCCGGTCCCTTCAAAACGGCGATTGTGTTCATCCTCGACCTGATTGAATTCACCGAACACATGCTGGACCTTGTCCGGGGCGATGCCGATCCCGGTATCCTCGACCGTGACATGCACCTGCCCCTGAGCGCTGCCCTCGGCCTGCAGGCCGACGACGCGGACAAGCACATGTCCCGACGGGGTGAATTTGACCGCATTGCCGATCAGGTTCGTCAGCACCTGCCGGATGCGCCCCGGATCGCCCATGAATATGGTGGGCAGGAAGAGGTCGTAATCCACCAGAAGTTCCAGCCCCTTCTGCCGCGCGCTCGGTTGCAGGAGCAGGATCACCTCGTGAATGGCGCGTTCCAGATCGAAGGGTTCGGGATGCAGGGTCAACCGTTCCGCTTCGATCTTGGAATAGTCGAGCACGTCGTTGATGATGACCAGAAGCGCCTCGGCCGAGGTCTTGATCGTGTTGACGTAAAGACGCTGCTCTTCTGTCAGGGGGGTATCGCCCAACAGGTCCACCATGCCGACCACGCCGTTCATGGGTGTGCGGATCTCGTGGCTCATGTTGGCCAGGAACGAGGACTTGGCCCGGTTCGCCGCCTCGGCCCTTTCGCGCGCCTGTTTCAGTTCTTTCTGATAGCGGATGGTTTCGGTGATGTTCAGCGCGAGGCTGACCACGTCACCGCCCTTGCCGCGCTGGTCGATGAGTTTGATATAGGCGTTGTTCCAGAGCCGGATCACCGTGGGTTCGGGCGACGGCGCCTCCCATCGGCGCAGCATCATGGCGCGCCATTCGGCGGGGCTGTGGGTGCCGATGTTGACGATTCCCTCATCCGTCAGGAGTTGCAGCAGGTAGGGATAGGTGACGCCGGGCCTGACCTCTTCCAGCCCTTCGAACACCGAGAGATAGGCATTGTTGGCCGCGATCATGCGGTCGTCCAGATCGAAGAAGGCGAAGCCGTCCTGTATCGTTTCGATGGAATGCCAGAGGCGGCGTTCAGCAATCTCGACCTTCTGATGCGCCTCGCTCAGGTCGGATTTGACGCGTCTGTTCTCATCCTCGATCGTCTGGACCTGTGCGCGCGTCTCGTGGATTTCGTCGGACAGCGCCTTGGCATGGCGGCCCAGCTTTCGGTTGGCCGCGAAGAGTTCGGCCTGTTTCAGTTCCAGCAGGCGTTCCGCCGCCAGCCGGGCGCGCCGTTCATCAGCCAGTTTGTTGGCAAGGCTCATGCCGGTCCTTTCGATCGTGTTGAATCAGGGGATCACCGTCGCCTACCATCGCGGGGGCGGGTGAATTCCGGGTAAACACGCCCGTCGGCAAGAGGAATCCTTGCACCGAAATCTGCGGTCATGTCACCATGCCCCAAGATCAGGAGGATCCGCCATGCCCCGCACCATCGCAGCGCTTGCCCTTGTTCTTGGCCTTGTCGGCCTTGCGCCCGCAACGGCCTTTGCGCAGGAGATCGTGCCGGATCGACGTATCGTCGTGACGCGGGACATGGATTTTCCGGGTGGCGATCTGCAACCCCTGTTCGATACGACGCTGACGGCCTGTCGGACCGCCTGTCTGGCGGATCGCGATTGCGCGGCCTTTACCTTCAATACCCGGTCGAATGCCTGCTTTCCGAAATCGGCCGTGCAGGGGCGCAGCCCCTATGCGGGCGCGCTGTCGGCCGAGGTGGTGGCGACGGCGCCCGGCGCTCTGCAATCCGCTGCGGCCCGTATCGCGGATCTGGACTGGCTGGGGCGTCCGACTCTGGAGGACGCGCGCGATCTGGCGCTGGAGATCGGCACGCTGCACCCTGCGGGGGGCTTCGATCCGGACACGATCCTGCAAGCCGCGCTGGAGCGGGCCAATGCCGGGGACAGATCCGGTGCCGCCGGGTGGATGGGGGCGGCGGTGTCCCTGTTGGATCGCAGTGATCTGTGGGTGGAATATGCGCGCCTGACCGGGCAGATCCAGACGCAGGATTATGACAGCCAGATCCGCCTGCGGGAACGGGCGGTGAGTGCTGCGGTGAACGGCTATCTGCGCGCCGATGCGCCAGCGCAGCGCGTGAGCGCGCTGGAGGTTCTGGCGCAGGCGTTGGAGGCGGCGGAGCGGGGGCGCGACATGATCCCGAGCTTGCGTCTGGCGCAGAGCATCGCTCCGCGCGCCGATCTGGACCGCGCGCTGGAGGAGGCCGTTGCCAAATACGGGTTCCGCGTGATCGGCAATGCGGTAGAGAGCGACAGCGCCGCGCCGCGGATTTGCGCGCAATTCTCGGAGCCGCTGATCAAGGCGGGGCAGGATTACACGCCGTTCGTGAACCTGCCGGATGCGACCTTGTCGGTGGAGGCGCAGGACAATCAGCTGTGTGTGGACGGTGTGCGGCACGGTGAACGTTACCGCATCGTGCTGCGCGCGGGCCTGCCTGCCGCCAGTGGCGAGACGCTGCTGCGCGATGTGGAACAGGTGCTTTATGTGCGCGATCGGTCGCCGTCGATCGTCTTTCCGGGGCGTGCCTATGTCTTGCCGCGCAGCGCGGATGCGGCGGTGCCGGTGCAGACGGTGAACCTTGACCGGATCGACCTGACGCTGCGGCGCGTCAGCGACCGCAACCTGATCCGCGCGATGCAGGAGGATTACTTCGGCAGCACCTTGCCCGAATGGCAGGAACGCGGCTTTGCCTCGGAGATCGCGACCGAGGTCTGGACCGGGACGGGCGAGACGGGGCGCGCGTTGAACCGCGACATGGTCACGCGCTTGCCGCTGGGTGATGTGCTGGCAGATCAACCAGCAGGCATCTATGCGCTGACGGCGCGGGTGCCGGGCGCCGATCCCTATGCCGATCCGGGGGCGACGCAGTGGTTCGTGCTGTCCGATCTGGGCCTGTCCACGATGCTGGGCACGGATGGGCTGCATGTGACGGTGCGGCATCTGTCCGACGCAAGCGCGGTAGAAGGCGCGCGGGTCGAGGTGTTGAGCCGGGCCAATGCGGTGATTGCGGACGGTGCGACTGATGCGCAGGGCTATCTGCGCATTGATCCGGGCCTGACGCGGGGCACCGGCACGGCTGCGCCTGCGATGGTGGTGGTGCGCCATGGCAGCGGGTCCGGGGCGGATGTCGAGGATATCGCGTTCCTGTCGCTGACCGATCCGGCCTTTGACCTATCGGATCGCGGGGTGGAAGGCCGCCCGCCCAGCCCGCCGATTGATGTGTTCCTTGCCACGGATCGCGGCGCTTACCGCGCGGGTGAGGTGATCCATGCGACCGTTCTGGCCCGTGACGACCGCGCCGCCGCGATCCCCGGCCTGCCCGTCACCGCCATCCTGACCCGGCCCGATGGGGTGGAATACTCCCGCAGTCTTTCCACCGAGGATGTGGCGGGGGGACATGTCTTTGCCCTGCCCTTGGGCGATGCGGTGCCGCGCGGGACATGGCGGCTGGAGGTGAAGGCCGATGTGGACGCGGCTCCCTTGGCCAGTCGCACTGTACTGGTCGAGGATTTCCTGCCCGAACGGATCGACTTTGACCTGAGCCTGCCGGATGGCGCCTTGCGCGCGGGGGATACGCCGCCGCTGCGCGTGGAGGCGCGTTATCTGTTTGGCGCACCCGGCGCGGGTCTGGCGGTGGAGGGCGAGGTTCTGTTGCGGGGCACGGATACGGTTGAGGGCTTCCCCCTCTATCGGTTTGGCCGCCATGATGAGCCCGTCAGCCCGCGCAGCCGTTCCCTGCAGGCGACGCGCACCGATGAGGCGGGGCGGGTGACCCTGCCCCTGACCCTGCCGGATGTGCAGGCCGCAGGCAGCCCGCTGGAGGCGCGGGTGACCCTGCGGGTGTCCGAGGGGTCGAACCGTCCGGTGGAGCGGGAGTTGACCCGTGCGCTGACTCCCGACACGCCGATGATCGGCATCCGCCCGCTGTTCGATGGCGCGCTGCCGGAGGGGGCCGAAGCCATCTTTCGCATCATCGGGTTGTCACCCGATCTGACCCCTGCCCCCCTGGCCGTTCGCTGGAGCGTGAACCGGGTCGAGACGCGTTATCAATGGTATCAGCAATTCGGCGAATGGCAGTGGGAGCCGATCACCACACGCACCCGCATCGACCAGGGCGAGGCTGTGCTTGGGACCGAACCTCTGGAGATTGCGACCCCGGTGGACTGGGGGCAATACGAACTGGTGGTCGAGACGCGGGAGGGGGTCTATGCCGCCTCCTCGACCGGGTTCGACGCTGGCTGGTATGCGCCTGCGGATACCGCCACGACGCCTGATCTGCTGGAACTGTCCTTGGACAAGCCCGCTTATCGCAGCGGCGAAACCGCGATGCTGCGGATCGTGCCGCGTCATGCGGGGATTGCCAGTGTCGCGGTGATGTCGAACCGCCTGATCTCGATGCAGACGGTCGCGGTTGCCGAGGGCGAGACGCTGATCCCCCTGACCGTCACTGATGATTGGGGCGCGGGGGCCTATGTCACCGCGACCGTGATCCGGCCAATGGATGCGGCGGCGGGGCGGATGCCCACACGGGCGCTGGGGCTGGCCCATGCGGGCGTTGATCCCGGCGCGCGGCAACTGTCCGTCAGCATCGACGCGCCAGAGGCCGCCGACCCGCGCGGGCCTCTGGAGGTTGCCGTGCAAGTGGATGGCATAACGCAGGACGAGATGGCCCATGTCACGCTGGCGGCTGTTGATCTGGGTATCCTGAACCTGACGGGTTTCGACAGCCCTGACCCATCCGCCCATTACTTTGGGCAGCGGCGTCTGGGGATGGAATTGCGCGATGTCTATGGCCGCCTGATCGACAGTCTGAACGGGGCCATGGGGCAGGTGCGATCCGGCGGGGATGCAGGCGCGGGGATGCGGTTGCAATCGCCGCCGCCGACCGAGGACCTGCTTGCCTTTTTCAGCGGTCCCGTCACCGTGGGCGCGGATGGGCGCACGGTGATCGGGTTCGATCTGCCCGCCTTCAACGGCACCGTGCGGCTGATGGCCGTGGCATGGTCGCCCAGCGCCGTGGGGCAGGCCGAGGCGGATGTTCTGGTGCGTGATCCGGTGGTGGTCAGCGCGAGCCTGCCCCGTTTCATGGCACCGGGGGATGAGAGCCGGTTGCTGCTGGAGGTCACCCATGCCAGCGGTCCGGTCGGGCGGATGGGTCTGGACGTGACGGCCGATGGTGTGACCTTGGCCCCTGTGCCATCGGGCGTGACGCTTGCGGAGGGTGAGAAACAGGTCGTCGTGATCCCGGTGACGGCGGATCAACCGGGCGATCATGCGATCCGTGTTGCCCTGACCACGCCGGAGGGGCGGCAGTTGGTGAAATCCCTGACCCTGCCCGTGCGCGCCAATGACCCCGAGGTCGCGGTGACCGAACGGGTGGTGCTGGCCCCGGATGAGGGGTTGGACCTGTCGCCAGAGCGGTTCAACGGGCTGCGCGCGGGCACAGGGTCGCTGACGCTGGCCGCAGGGCCGTTGGCGCGGCTGAATGCACCCGCTCTGCTGGCGATGCTGGACCGCTATCCCTATGGCTGCACCGAGCAGGTGGCGAGCCAGACGATGCCCTTGCTGGCGATGCAGGACATGGTCAGCGCCTTGGATTTGGGGGATGCGGAGGCTATCCGCACCCGTATTGACCAAAGTCTGGACCGTATCCTGACGCGGCAATCGGGCAATGGCAGTTTCGGGCTGTGGCAGGCGGGATCGGGGGATTTCTGGCTGGATGCCTATGTCACCGACCTGTTGTCGCGCGCGCGGGCCGCGGGCCATGATGTGCCCGAACTGGCGTTCCGGCTGGCCTTGGACAATCTGCGCAACCGGATCAACTTTGCCCCGGATTTCGATGAGGGGGGCGAGGATCTGGCCTATGCCCTGATGGTTCTGGCGCGCGAGGGGGCGGCCAATATGGGTGATCTGCGCTATTACGCCGATCAGAAGGGAGAGGCGCTGGCCACGCCATTGGCGGCGGCGCAACTGGGCGCGGCGCTGGCGCTTTATGGCGATCAGACGCGGGCGGATCGGTTATTTGCCCGCGCAGCGCGGATGATCGACGCGGCCAGCGGGACCGAGGCCCCGGTCTGGCGCGCGGATTACGGCACGCAGCTGCGCGATACGGCGGGCGTTCTAGCGCTGGCGGTCGAGGCGGGAAGCAGCGCGGTGGATACCGGCGCGCTGGCGCAACGCATCGGAGCCGTGGGCCGGGCCTTTTCCACGCAGGAGGCGTCGTGGTCGTTGCTGGCGGCGCATGCCCTGAGCCGTGACGCCTCCGTAGCGGGGCTGGAGGTGAACGGACTGCCCGTCTCTGGCCCGGTGTTGCGGACGACCGACAGTGATCTGGCGCTGGCCCCGGTTGGCTTGCGCAACGCCTCGACCGCGCCGATGGAGGTGACGTTGACCACCTTTGGCGTGCCCGAGGGGGCGACGCTGGCCAGTGGCTATGGCTACCGGATCGAACGCGCCTATTACGATCTGGACGGCGCGCCGTTGTCGCCGGATGACGTGCGGATCGGCACCCGTCTGGTGGCGGTGCTGACCGTGACGCCTGCGGACGAGACCGGCGCGCGGCTGATGGTGAATGATCCGCTGCCCGCAGGGTTCGAGATCGACAACCCCAACCTGTTGAACGCGGGCGATGTTGCCGCTTTGGATTGGCTGGACCCGGCCTATGCGGAACATGCCGAGTTCCGCGCCGACCGGTTTCTGGCGGCGGTGGACTGGCAGTCGGATCGGCCGTTCACGCTGGCCTATATCGTCCGCGCGATCTCGCCCGGTCAGTTCCACCACCCGGCGGCGCTGGTCGAGGATATGTATCGACCCGAATACCGCGCGACCACGGCATCGGGCCGCGTGACGGTTGGCGAGTGAGGCGGCTCTGGCCCTTTGCCGTTGCGGCGCTGCTGATCCTTGGGGCGGCGGCGCGGGATGCGGGGGACGCGTGGATCGACGCGACGATACTGCCATCGGCCCTGCCCGCCACATCTGTCGAAGTGCGCGACCGGCACGGGGCCTTGCTGCGTGCCTATACGGTGGCGGATGGGCGGTGGCGGCTGGCGGTTGGGCCGGATCAGGTGGACCCCGGTTTCGTGGACATGCTGCTGGCCTATGAGGACAAGCGGTTTCACGACCATGCGGGTGTCGATCCGCTGGCGCTGATCCGTGCTTTCGGGCAGGCGGTGTGGCATCGGCGGGTGGTGTCGGGCGGATCGACCCTGACCATGCAGGTCGCACGCCTGCTGGAAGAGACGGGGACGGGTGCATGGCCCGGCAAGCTGCGGCAGATGCGGGTGGCGCTGGCGCTGGAGCGGCGGTTGAGCAAGGATCAGATTCTTGGGCTGTATCTGACGTTGGCCCCTTATGGCGGCAATATCGAAGGGCTGCGGGCGGCCACTCTGGCGTGGTTCGGGAAGGAACCGGCGCGGCTGACGCCGGCGCAAGCGGCGCTGCTGGTGGCTTTGCCGCAATCGCCCGTGGCGCGCCGCCCGGACCGTGCGCCCGAGGCCGCACGGACAGCGCGCGACCGGGTTCTGTCGCGGCTGGCGCAGCAAGGGGTAATCAGCGCGGAGGCCGCGCAGGCGGCGCAAAGCGAGCCCGTGCCCGCCATGCGCATCGCCTTTCCCATCCTCGCGCCGCATCTGGCGGATCGTGTTCTGGCGGCGTCACCGGGACAGGTGCGCCATGACCTGACGCTGGATGCGGGGCTGCAAGGCAAGCTGGAAAATCTGGCTACCGATGCCCTGCGCGGTATGGGTGAGCGGTTGTCCATCGCGATGCTGGTCGCGGATCACAGGACGGGGGCGGTGCTGGCCTCGGTCGGGTCAGCGGGCCTTTCGCAAGATACGCGGCAGGGGTTTGTGGATATGACCACGGCGCTGCGATCGCCCGGATCGACCCTGAAACCGCTGGTCTATGCGCTGGCCTTTGACCGGGGGCTGGCGCATCCCGACACGCTGATCGACGATCGGCCTGTGGCCTTTGGCGCTTACGCGCCGCAGAATTTCGACGGGCAGTTCCGGGGGGAAATCCGCGTGGCCGATGCGTTGCGCCTGTCGCTGAATATCCCTGTGGTCCGGCTGACCGAGGCGATCGGCCCCGCCAACCTGATGGCCGCCCTGCGCCGGGCGGGGGTCGAGGCGGCGCTGCCCGGTGGGCAGGCGGGACTGGCCGTGGCTTTGGGCGGTGTGGGTGTCTCGCTTGAAGGCTTGGTGCAGCTTTATGCCGGGCTGGCCCAAGGCGGGCAGGCCGAGCCGCTCTATTGGACCAGTCCAACGGAGGCCGTGCCGCAACGCATCGTGGGGCGCGCCGCGGCGTGGCAGGTGGCGCATATCATGGCGGGAATGGAACCGCCGCCGGGGGCGGCGCGGATGCGGCTGGCCTACAAGACCGGCACATCTTACGGGCACCGCGATGCATGGGCGGTGGGGTTTGATGGCGCGCATGTGGTGGGAGTCTGGATCGGGCGACCGGATGGCACGCCCGTGCCGGGAGCCTTTGGCGGTGATCTGGCGGCGCCTGTGCTGTTTCAGGCGTTCCAGAGGGTGAAGCCGCAGGCCGACCCTTTGCCGCCACCGCCGCCCGAGACGCTGATCGCGCCCAACGCCAGCCTGCCGCTGCCCCTACAGCGGTTCGGCGCGCGGGGGGCGGTGCCAATGGATGCGCCGCGACTGGCCTTTCCGCCTGACGGCGCGCGGCTGCCATTGGCAGGTCAGGCGTTGACGGTGAAGCTGCGCGACGGGGTGCCGCCATTCACATGGCTGGCCGATGGCGCGCCGCTGGTGGTGGGCACGCATCGGCGCGAGGCCGCGTTGGAAGGGTTGGGCAAGGGCCACGTCACCCTGTCCGTGATCGACGCGGCGGGCCGCGCCGACCGGGTGCGGGTGGTGTTGGAGTAACCCGCGCGGGTTACTCCGGTCGGGTTACATCCGCTCGATGGCCAGTGCGATGCCCTGACCGCCGCCGATGCACATGGTGATCAGCGCGCGCTTGCCGCCGATACGTTCCAGTTCCGCCATGGCCTTGATGACAAGGATCGCGCCGGTCGCGCCGACCGGATGACCCAGCGCGATGGCACCGCCGTTGGGGTTCACGATCGCAGGGTCCAGCCCCAGACCACGGTTGACGGCCACGGCCTGCGCCGCGAAAGCCTCGTTGCTTTCCACGACGTCGAAATCGCTGGCCTTGAGGCCGGTGCGGGCCAGAAGCGCCTCGACCGCGGGGACCGGGCCAATGCCCATCACCTCGGGCCGGACCCCGGCATGAGCATAGCCCAGCACGCGGGCGCGGGGTTTGAGGCCCGCTTTCTCTGCGGCCTCGGCCCGCGCCAGCACCATCGCCGCCGCGCCGTCATTGATGCCCGAGGCGTTGCCTGCGGTGACGGAGCCGTCTTTCTTGAACACGGGTTTCAGACCGGCCAACGCCTCAAGGCTGGTGGCCTTGGGATGCTCGTCAGTGTCAAAAGCCACGGGCTGACGTTTCACCATCACCTCGACGGGGACGATCTGATCCTTGAAACGCCCCTCGGCAATGGCGCGGGCCGCACGGACCTGGCTTTCCATGGCGAAGGCGTCCTGATCCGCGCGGCTGATTTCATGCTCTCCTGCCACGTTTTCCGCCGTGACGCCCATGTGACCCGATCCGAAGGGGCAGTTCAGCGTGCCCAAGAGCATATCCAGCGTGCGGATATCGCCCATCTTGGCCCCCCAGCGCTGATCCGGCACGATATAGGGCGCGCGGCTCATGCTTTCCGCCCCGCCGGCCAGACCGAATTGTGCATCGCCCAACATCAGAGACTGAATGACCGAGACGACAGCCTGTGCGCCCGATCCACACAGGCGGTTCACGTTCATCGCAGGCACGGTGTCAGGGATGCCCGCCTTCATCGCGGCGACGCGGGACAGATACATGTCCTTGGGTTCGGTGTTGATCACATTGCCGAAAACGACATGACCGATCTGCGCGCCCTCGACCCCGGACCGGGCCAGCGCTTCGCGCGCGACGATGGCGCCCAGTTCGGTCGGCGGCACGGCGGCCAGCGCGCCGCCAAAGGTGCCGATGGCGGTGCGTGCGCCGTCGAGAATGACGATATCGGTCATGGGAATCCCCTTCGCTTTGTGAATTTGGTCAGTCGTTTGGTGTCGCCCGGATGCCGCAAAGTCAAGCCGGGGCAGCGAAACGTTCCGTCACGGCGTCAGAGGGCGTCGACCGTCGGCGTCAAGCGTCCAGACGCGATCCCCTTCGAATACTGCCACGGTCAGGGGGCGACCATAGCCCGCGCCGCTGTCCAGATTGATGCGGTTGCCATAATGGGCGGGGGCCTCCAGCGCGGTATGGCCATGTATGACCAGCATCGGATGCGGCTCCGTATAGGTGAGAAAAGGGTCACGGATCCAGAGAAGATCATCCTCGGTCTGATCGGCCAGAGGCACACCGGGGGAGATGCCCGCATGGACGAAAAGCCTGTCATCCTGCTGATGGTAGAGAGGCAGGGATTGCAGAAAGGCCAGATGGGCGGCGGGCACGGCGGCGCGGGCCTCTTGCAGGATATCCGCAGGGTCGCGCCCTTCTTCGAGCGATACCCCATAAGCGGCGAGCGTGGCCACGCCACCCAGACGCGGGCTGAGCCAGTCGACCTTGGAGACGATGCGCGGGTCGTCGATCCGGCCATCTTCAAGATAGCGGTGGAACATGCGGTCGTGATTGCCCTTGAGCACGGTCCAGTCACGCCCCGCCATCTGCCCCTGCATCAATGTGTCAATCACCGCGCGGCTGTCGGGGCCGCGATCCACCAGATCACCCAGACTGATCAGCGGCGCATCGGCCCCGCCATCGGCGGCGATACGCTCCAGTGCGGTGTCCAGCATCGCGATCTCGCCGTGAATGTCGCCGATCACATAGAGGGGTTGGGCCATCGCAGGGTCTTTCGTTGTGAACCTCTGGGGTGACATATCGCGTATCGGCTTGTTCCGAAAGGATCATCCCCGGCGAATTTCACCGAAAAAGGGCGAGCGCAGATGATCTTTTCCGACTCGCCGGGTTGCGGCATGATGTTGCCGACGCCCCCTGTCATCCGGTGCATGTGATGCAGGGGACGCCCGTAACCAGTTTCTGAACCAATATCGGCGCGGCAGAGGTCCGGCCTGTTCCGAGGTCAAAGGGCCCGATACGCGTCATCTGCCCGACGGGGCGGACAACGGAAAGGACAAGGACATGAGGGGTATCGCGTTCTATTTTCTTTGCGCCGCGATCATCGCGGTGTTGGTCGGCATGGCCTGGGGAATCCAGATGTCGGCCGCAGGCGACCACAAGCTGTCAGGCGCACATGCGCATCTGAACCTTGTGGGATGGGTCACACTGTCGATCTTTGCCTTCTACTATCATCTTGTGCCCGAGGCGCAGGCAGGGTGGTTGCCGAAACTGCATCTGGCCTGTGCGCTGGGGGGTGTGGTGCTGCTGGTGCCCGGTATCGTCATGGCAATCCAAGGGCAGGACATGACCCTGGCGAAGATCGGATCGACGTTGACGCTGGCATCCATGGTGCTGTTCCTGATCGTGGTGCTGCGACAGGGGATGCAGCGGCCCGTGGCGGTCTGAGACCAACAAAACGCCGCCCCGTTTCCGGGGCGGCGCCATATGTCGAAACCGGTAAAACTGTAATCAGTTCACGTCAAAGACGAGCGGCTTGACCTGCTGGAACAGGCCGGTGTCCTGCAGCTTCTTGCAGACAGCCTCGCTCACCGCCTCATCGACATAGAGGATGGCGATGGCCTCGCCCCCGGCGGCGGCACGGCCAAGGGTGAAGTTGGCGATGTTCACGCCCGCCTGCCCCATGGTCATGCCCAGCGTGCCGATGATGCCGGGCACATCCTCGTTCGTGGTGTAGAGCATATGCGCGCCCACTTCGGCGTCGATGTTGATGCCCTTGATCTGGATGAAGCGCGGCTTGCCATCGCTGAACACGGTGCCCGCGATGGAACGCTCGCGCTTTTCGGTCACCACGGTCACCTTGATATAGCCGTCAAAGGCACCCGACTTGTCCTGATTGGTGGTCGAGATCTTGATGCCGCGTTCCTTGGCAATCACGGGCGCGCTGACCATGTTCACGTCCGGGTTCACGCGCTTCATGATACCCGCCACCACGGCAGAATTCAGCGCGGCAAGGTTCATTTCGGCCACGACACCGTCATACAGGATGTTGATCGCCTTGATCGGCTCGTCCGTCATCTGGCCGATGAAGCTGCCCAGATGTCCGGCCAGCTTGACCCAGGGGCCCATGACCTTGGCCTCTTCGGCGGTGACGGAAGGCATGTTGAGCGCGTTGGTCACGGCCCCGGTCAGCAGGTAGTCCGACATCTGTTCGGCCACTTGCAGGGCGACGTTTTCCTGCGCCTCGGTCGTGGCGGCCCCCAGATGCGGGGTGCAGACCACATTGGGCAGACCGAAGAGCGGGTTTTCGGTGGCCGGTTCCTCGGCGAACACATCAAAGGCGGCACCTGCCACATGGCCGGAGGTCAGCAGGTCGGCCAGCGCCTGCTCATCCACCAGACCGCCGCGCGCGCAGTTGATGATGCGCACACCGGGCTTGGTCTTTTCGAGGTTCTCACGGCTGAGAATGTTGCGCGTGGCATCGGTCAGCGGCACATGCAGGGTGATGAAATCGGCGCGTTTCAGCAGGTCGTCCAGTTCAACCTTTTCGACATGCATCTTGGCGGCTTTTTCGTCGGACAGATAGGGATCATAGGCGATCACCTTCATGTGCAGCCCGCGTGCGCGGTCGCAGACGATGCCGCCGATATTGCCCGCGCCGATCACGCCAAGGGTTTTGCCGGTCAGTTCGACACCCATGAATTTCGACTTTTCCCACTTGCCCGCATGGGTGGAGGCGGACGCCTCGGGGATTTGGCGAGCCACGGCGAACATCATCGCGATGGCATGTTCGGCGGTGGTGATCATGTTGCCGAAAGGCGTGTTCATGACGATCACGCCCTTCTTGCTGGCGGCTTCCTTGTCGACATTGTCGACACCGATCCCGGCGCGGCCCACAACCTTGAGGTTGGTCGCGGCTTCAAGCACCTTTTCGGTGACCTTGGTGGCCGAACGGATCGCCAGACCATCGTAATTGCCGATGATTTCCATCAGCTTGTCCTTGTCCTTGCCCAGCTTTGGCTGGAAATCGACGTCGATCCCGCGGTCGCGGAAGATCTGCACGGCGGCGTCGGACAATTCGTCGGAGATGAGAACTTTGGGAGCCATATCAGTGGTCCTTTGATGTGAAATGAGGGGGGGCGGGGCGCGCAGCAGCGCGCACCCCGGAACAATCAGGGATCAAGGGATCAGGCGGCTTCGGCCTGCGCCGCGATTTCCGTATGGAAGGCCCATTCCAGCCAAGGCAGAACGGCCTGCACATCGGCGGTTTCCACCGTGCCGCCGCACCAGATCCGCAGACCGGCGGGCGCGTCACGATAGGCGCCGATATCCAACGCCACGCCTTCGGACTCCAGCCGCTTGGCCACGGCCTTGGCGAAGGCGGCACCGTCCTTGATCCGGTCATCGGTGAACTTCAAACAGACCGAGGTGTTCGAGCGTGTCTCCGGATCGACCGCCAGATTGGCGATCCACGGGCGGGTTTCGCAGAAATCCCAGATGGCCCCGGCATTGGCATCGGCCCGCGCCATCAGCCCCTTGAGGCCACCGACCGCGCGCGCCCAGTCGAGCGCCACGAGGTAATCTTCGACCGCCAGCATCGACGGTGTGTTGATCGTCTCGCCGACGAAGATCCCCTCGATCAGCTTGCCCTTGGAGGTCAGGCGGAAAATCTTGGGCAGCGGCCATGCAGGGGTATAGCTTTCCAGACGGGCGACCGCGCGGGGGCTGAGGACCAGCATCCCGTGCGCGGCTTCACCGCCCAGCACCTTTTGCCAGCTGAACGTGGTCACATCCAGCTTGTCCCATGGCAGGTCCTGCGCGAAGGCCGCCGATGTGGCGTCGCACATCGTCAGGCCCTTGCGATCCGCCGGGATCATGTCGCCATGCGGCATGCGCACGCCGGAGGTGGTGCCGTTCCATGTAAAGCAGACGTCGCGGTCGTAATCGAGCGCGGCCATATCCACGATCTCGCCGTAGCCTGCTTCATGCACGCGGGCGTCGATCTTGAGCTGTTTGACCACATCAGTGACCCAGCCCGCACCGAAGCTTTCCCATGCGACCATTTCGACGGGGCGTTCGCCCAGCATGGTCCACATCGCCATCTCGAACGCGCCGGTGTCGGAAGCGGGCACGATGCCGATGCGGTAATCGGCGGGGATGCCCAGAATCTCGCGCGTGCCGTCAATGGCCGCTTTCAGCTTGGCCTTGCCTACGCCTGCGCGGTGGCTGCGGCCCAAGGGCGCGTCTGCCAGCAGATCAAGCGAGAATGTGGGGATTTTGGCACAGGGGCCAGAGGAGAACCGCGGATTGGCCGGCCGCGATGCCGGTTTGGTCGTCGTCATTGATGCTATCCTTCCAGATAAGCGCCCCCCGTTGGGGAGGGGTGTCCCACCGCCGGAAATAGAAGGGTTCAGATCCTTTCACAACGGGGAGAATGACGCTATAGCGCCGCATCCCGCGCAATTTGCGACATCGACATCCACGATCGGAAACACGCCCATGTTCATTGCCACCGTTCTAGCCAATCCCGCCACGCGCAATCTGGAGGGGTCTTTGCTGGACAGCCTGCGCAACGCATGGGGTGGCGGGGATGTGGTCTGGCTGGATCCTGATGCGGCGGCGGAGTTCGTCCTGCCTACCTTGCCCGCGAATCGCTGGCAGGTCTGGGAGGATCTGCAGGGCATGGGTCTGGATCTGGTGGTGCAGGGCGCGACAGGCCGGCGCAAGCGGATGCTGCTGGCCGATATGGACAGCACCATGATCCAGCAGGAATGTATCGACGAGCTGGCCGATATGGCGGGCGTGGGCGCGCATGTGGCGGGGATCACCGCGCGGGCGATGAATGGCGAGCTGGATTTCGAGGCCGCGCTGCTGGAACGGGTGGCGCTGCTGCGGGGGCTGGATGCGGGCGTGATCGCACAGGTTCTGCGGGAACGGATCACCTTCATGCCGGGCGGGGCCGAACTGGTCGCGACGATGAAGGCCAATGGCGGCCATGCGGCGCTGGTGTCGGGAGGCTTTACCGCATTCACGGAAAAGGTGGCGGCGGTTCTGGGCTTTGACGAGCACCGCGCCAATACCCTGCTGATCGAGGGCAACCGGCTGGCCGGCGACGTGGCGCGGCCCATTCTGGGGCGGCAGGCCAAGATCGAGGCGCTGGAGCAGATCAGCGCGCGGCTGGGCATTGCCGAAGCCGACGTGATCGCCGTGGGCGACGGGGCCAATGATCTGGGCATGCTGGGACGCGCCGGGACGGGTGTTGCGCTGCATGCGAAACCTAGCGTGGCGGCGCAATGCGATGTGCGCATCAACCACGGCGATCTGACCGCGCTGTTGTTCATCCAGGGTTACAGTCGGGCAGATTTCGCTGCCGCCTGACACCGGCCAAGCGTGACATTGCCGCATCACCCTGTCCAAAGGGTTCGTTCGTCATTGCCTGCGGAGAAGGAGTTCGCCAAGGTCTGCCCTGCTTGCTTGCCAGTAAAATCATCAGGTTAACCAAAAGCAACACAGGGTGACGTCGCAATGGACGTCCTCGGAAGGAGCAGCGCTCTTGCCAACGGTCGAGATTTTTCTGACAGGGAACCAGATCGGCACCTTTTCCGGGCTGTCCTCCTCGGGCAATTCGAACGGGATGCAGGTGAAACTGCAAGGGGTTCAGGCGCTTGGCGGGGCAGATGATGTGTTCCGCATCGTGATCCGGCAGGTGAACGCCGGCGATGACATGTTCCGCAACGGGCAGATGGTGGACATCTATGCCTGGCCGGACACAACGCCGCCCGGCCCTCCGCTCTACAGTTCACTCAACCCGCAGCATGACCAGTTTCAGGGGCGGGCCTCGTCCGGCACACATCAGATCATGACCAGCCCGGCGCAGATCATCATCGCGACAGAGGGGATCACGCCGGGCAACATGCAAATCGGACCGGGTGCCGATCCGCCGCGCGGTGAGCAACTGTCCTTCAGCACCTTTCCCACGGACCCGCCGGTCTTTCCCTGCTTTGCCGCAGGCACAGTGATCGAAACGGCGTCAGGTCCGCGGCAGATCGAAACGCTGCGCCCCGGCGATCTGATCATGACTGCGGATCACGGGCCGCAGCCGCTGCGGTGGATCGGACAGCGCAGCGTTCCGGGGATCGGCGCATTGGCCCCGATCCAGATCAGCGCAGGCAGCCTTGGCAATCGCCGGGATCTGCTGGTGTCGCCGCAGCACCGGATGCTGGTGCAGGACTGGCGCGCCGAGATGTATTTCGCGAGGCCCCAGGTTCTGGTGGCGGCCAAACATCTGGTGAATGGACAGACGATCCGCCGCGCGCCACGGGACCGGATCACCTATGTGCATCTGGCCTTTGACCGGCATGAGGTGATCTTTGCCGAAGGCTGCCCTTGCGAGAGCCTGCATCTGGCGCAGGAATCGCTGGCGACGCTGGGGGACGACACGCTGGCCGAACTGGCCCAGATCTTCCCCGAACTGTTCGAGGATATCCCCCAAGGCAAGACGGCGCGCCCCTGCCTGCGCGCATGGGAAGGGGCGCTGGTGGCCTGAGGATGCGCTTCAGGCGAAGGCGGCGCCGGGCTTGATCGTGCCCGTCTCGACCCCGCGCCGGTTCAGGATCGGTGCGTTCAGGTAAAGGCGCGTCGCCGGGTGATCCGCCGCCAGCACACCCAACCGCACGAGGATCGCGACAATGGCACATTCCGCGCCGCGCGTGCTGCCATCGGTGATCTTGAGCGCGACACCCAGTTTGTGTTCCGGGATGATGGCGATGAAGAACGCCTCGGCCCCGGTTTTCAGCGCCACGCGCCCGTCCATCGCCCGCATCAGCGCGGTGCAGGCCCTTCCCTCGCCCGCGACCAGTTCGGGGAATGTCACCATTGCCTGCACCAGACGGGTAGCGGCGCTTTGCTGGGCGGTGCCGCCGTCACGAGCGGCGGCGAAAAAGGCCATCGCGCGGGCCATGCCGTGCAGGGATGTGGCAAAATTCGGGGCGGAACAGCCGTCGATGCCGTAGCCGGGGCTGGATTCGCCTGTCACCTCTTGGAACGCGTCAAGACAGGCGCGCTGCACCGGGTGATCGGGGTCGATATAGTCTGCCCCGCCGCGCAGGTGGCGGTTCAAGGTCAGGAAACCGGCATGTTTGCCCGAACAGTTGTTGTGGATCTGGCACGGTGATTCCCCCGCCCGGATCAATGCATCGCGCGCGGGAATATCGGCGGGCTCTTGCGGGCCGCAGCGGAAATCATCGACGGTGCAGCCGATATGATCCAGCCAGCCCTTCACACGGTCTGTGTGGATCGCCGCGCCCTGATGGCTGGCGCAGGCGAGTGCCAGATGTTCGGGCCAAAGCCGGGCCGCGTCCGCCGCCCCGCTGGTGATCAGCGGCAGGGCTTGCAGCATCTTGGACGAGGAGCGCGGCATCACCACGGCCTGAGGATCTCCCCAGGCTTCGACGATGTCGCCCGAGGCATCGCAGATCACGGCATGGCCATGATGGATGCTTTCCAGAAAGGGGCCACGCCAGATCTCGGCCATGGGTGCGGGGGCAGTCATCGGATACTCCTCTCTCAACTCTGCGCGAGCAACGGATCATCCTGTGCGATTTTCCGCCAACTCCTCTTTCGTCTGTGGCAGGTTTCAGGCTATTGTTGCAAGGTCGAGAAGAGAATGGGCATCGCGAAAAGGCCGAAAACGGCAAAAGCGGACCCATCACGAAACTGAGGCACGGACGGCTTGGAGGCTGGACATATGACATCAAGACTGGCGCGTGGATGGATCCGCGCAGGTGTCGGGGCGGCAATGGTCCTGGCAACAACGGGGGCGTGGGCCCAGCAGACAAGCAACAATCAGGTCGCGGCCAACACGGATTGGAGCGTCTTCGAGGATGCCGATCCCAAGGAATGCTGGGCCGTTTCATCGCCCAAGGAAACCGTGAACACCCGCGATGGCCGTGTCGTGGCGGTGCAGCGCGGCGAGATCCTGTTGATGACATTCTATCGCCCCGCTGCCGGGGTCACGGGTCAGGTAACGTTCACGGGCGGCTATCCCTTTGCGTCGGGATCGACCGTCAATCTGGATATCGGCGGCACCCAGTTCGAGCTGTTCACCGAAGGCGAATGGGCTTGGCCAGCTTCGGCCGAAGATGATGCCCGGATCATCACGGCGCTGAAAGGCGGCTCCTCTGCCATCCTGACCGCGCGCTCCAGCCGGGGCACGGTGACCAAGGATACGTTCTCGCTGCTGGGCTATACCGCCGCCACGGATGAGGCTGCACGCCGCTGTCAGTGACGCAGACCGCATCGCCATGACGGGCAGCCCCTGTGGGCTGCCCTTTGTCATTTCAAACTAGCCTTTGGATTCGGCCTCCGAATCCTGTATGTGCCCTGCTTGTTTCCAAGGATGGATAGCCCGATGACCGCCACCGCCCCGATCACCCAGGATGTGATGACCATTCCGCGCAAGCTGCCGGACGGGCCGGTCAACCTTGTCGGCTTGACCCGTGACGGGATGCGCGCGGCGCTGATCGCCCATGGCACGCCGGAAAAGCAGGCCAAGATGCGCGTGGGTCAGATCTGGCAGTGGATCTATCAGAAGGGCGTGCGCGATTTCGAGCAGATGACCAATCTGGCGAAACCCTATCGTCTGGAACTGGCAGAGCATTTCTGCATCGAGGTGCCCGAGGTCGTGACCCGGCAGGTGTCCGAGGACGGCACACGCAAATATCTGGTACGCATCGCAGGCGGGCACGAGGTCGAGGTTGTCTATATCCCCGAGGAAGGACGCGGCACGCTGTGCATTTCCTCTCAGGTCGGGTGCACGCTGACCTGTTCGTTCTGCCATACGGGCACGCAGAAACTGGTGCGCAACCTGACGGCGGCCGAGATCATCGGGCAGGTGATGGTGGCGCGCGACGATCTGGGCGAATGGCCCGCACCGGGACGCAACCCCAAGGACGAGACGCGGCTTCTGTCCAATATCGTGCTGATGGGCATGGGCGAGCCTTTGTATAACTTCGACAATGTGCGCGACGCGATGAAAATCGCGATGGACCCCGAAGGCATCAGCCTCAGCCGTCGGCGGATCACCCTGTCCACATCTGGCGTGGTGCCGGAAATTGCGCGCACCGCGCAGGAGATCGGCTGTCTGCTGGCCGTCAGTTTTCACGCCACAACGGATGAGACGCGCGACAAGCTGGTGCCGATCAACAAGCGCTGGAACATTGCGGCGCTGCTGGATGCGCTGCGGGAGTATCCCAAAGTCTCGAACTCAGAGCGGATCACCTTTGAGTATGTGATGCTGGCCGGGGTGAACGATACGGATGAGGATGCACGGCGTCTGGTCAAGCTGATCGAGGGGATTCCGGCCAAGATCAACCTGATCCCGTTCAACGAATGGCCCGGCGCGCCCTATAAACGGTCGTCGAACAACCGTATCC
Organism: Seohaeicola sp. 4SK31; assembly: GCF_028802875.1. Classification (NCBI taxonomy): domain Bacteria; kingdom Pseudomonadati; phylum Pseudomonadota; class Alphaproteobacteria; order Rhodobacterales; family Roseobacteraceae; genus Seohaeicola; species Seohaeicola sp. 4SK31. The sequence continues at coordinate 171,105 of NZ_JARAMP010000006.1, forward strand.
ATGCCTTTGCCGACATCATCTACAAGGCTGGTTACGCCAGCCCCATCCGCACCCCGCGCGGCGAGGATATCATGGCCGCCTGCGGTCAGCTGAAATCTGCGACCGAGCGCGCCCGCAAGACGCGCGCCCAGATCGAGGCCGAAGCCGGGCTGCGCTGAGCGCGGAATCACGACATGTGCCAGGACCATGGCCGAACCATCCGGCCCGCGCCACAATGATGGCGCGGTCATGCCGGGCTGCGGCGACGGGGTGTGCGGCAAGGCCCGGTTTTGTTTACTAGTTTATTGAAATTATTTTATAATTTTAGAACGAGCACCGGCGTGAACAATCCTTTTCACGCTGCCTTAATTGTTTCCCGCCGCCCTGTAATCGCCCAATTCCCGTAGAATTCACGCCCAAGTCTTTGAACAGATTGTTTCCTGTGAGGGTTTACCAACAGGAGTAAAGAATATGTCCGTTATCCAAGCCAACGACGCCTTCATGGCGGCTCAGGTTCTTGATCTGGTGCTGAGCGAACGGCGCAAGGCGCTGTCGCCGCGTGAGTGGAAACACCGTCTGGCCGGGTATGGCTATAGCCTGACGCAAGCCGAGGGCGGGGTCGTGGTCACCAGCCTGCGCACGGGGTCGCCTGTCTGTGCCGTTCCGGGCGAAATCGCAGTTTGATATCGAAAAAAAGTCGTTTCGATTGCGTCGCGCGATCACTCTGAACGTGTTGCAGTAGTGAATGGTCTATTCGGCGATCCGGGCCTTTATCAGTGGCTCTTGCTGATCGTTGGAATAGAGCAGCAGCGCCCCCGTCGGATCGATGTCAAAGCGACTGATCCGCGCCAGAACTGCGAAGAACCGCTGTTCCTGCTCCATCAATGCAGGGGCGCAGGCCATGCGCGTCGCCGCAGCCGGTCCGATGCTCAGCCCCTCGCCGCTCAGATCGAACGCCGCGTTATAGCGGTTGCACCCGCCGCGCCCGGCCAGACGCCGCGAGGCTGCATCGAATTCCATCGTCACATTCGCGCTGTCCACGATGCCTGCATTGTCGAGATCCTCGACCACCCATTCGACACCGGCCAGCAGGTCGATCGATTCACCGCCACATCCCTGCAAGTCACTCTCCTGCCATGTCACGCTGACCGTTTGCGGATAGGGGGTGCCGGTCATCAGATCGCGGCAGATCGTTTCGGACAGGCGCAGCACCATGCCAGCGCTGGCCATGTCGAAGACGAAATCCGCCCCGTCCAGCCCTGCGCGCGGCAAGCGCGTCCGCACCGGGGCCATCCCGATATTCGGGATCAGTTCCACCTGTCCCCCCGCGATGGTCAGCGACCAGAAAGGCTCGGTCCCCCGCGCACGATATGGCTGATCCGGTTCCGGCGGGACGGCGACGCATTCGGGCAACTCTTCCCCGGCCAGCGAGACCAGCGCCGTATCCCCGCGCGACCAATAGAAGGTACCCGAATCCGCCGAGTCCTCGAATTTGGCACCCGAGGCGGCGGGCACCTGCGACAGAATCAGCCGATCCGTTTCGGTTTCCAGAACCGCGCGATCCTCGAAGAAACCGACGCGCAACCGGACATCGCCACAGCGCAGGGTGCTGGCAAAGCCCATCGGTTGAAAGCTGTTCAGTACGATCTCGCCCAGGGCCACGGGCGTGTCACCTGCCGTCACTGTGATCGCATCGCTGACCCATAAAGGCTGCCCATCCATCACCACGGCGGCGCGGATGCGGGCACTGACTCCATCGGGCAGGGTCAGCGCGAAGGGCAGCGGCACCTGTCTGCCGCCCGTCTGAAACCGTGTCTCGGCCAATAGGGTGTCCTGCAATCCCCGCGCCTCGATCACGATCTCCGCCCCGGCGGGCAATGCGACGCGCGCCAGATAGGTCAGCATCCCCTCGACAGGCCGCGCCACGGCAGCGGCTGTTGCAAACGCGAGTGCCAGAAGGGAAACGCAAGCCAGACGGAACATCACGGACCCTTTCCAGAGTAACAGGGATATCACCGGTCAGTATAGACCGGCCGGACATCCGCTCAATGGTTTTGGACGGGACAAGGCGAAGATTGGCCAGCCGTCACCGACCGGGAATGGCACCGCGTTTTTCCCCGGCCCCTTCCCAATCGGCCATTGCGGCCATGGCTTCTTCGGCTGTTTCGACGAACCGGAACAGGGTCAGATCCTCGGGCGAGATGGTGCCCGCATCGGCCAGCGCCTCCCAGTTGATGATCTTCTCCCAGAAGTCGCGCCCGAACAGGAGGAAGGGGACACGTTTCATGCGTCCGGTCTGGATCAGGGTCAGGCTTTCGAACATTTCGTCCAGCGTGCCGAAACCGCCGGGAAAGATGCAGACCGCATTGGCGCGCATCAGGAAATGCATCTTGCGGATCGCGAAATAGTGGAAGTTGAAGCACAGATCGGGCGTCACGAATTCATTGGGCGCCTGCTCATGGGGCAGCACGATGTTCAGGCCGATGGAAATGCCGCCCGCCTCCTTGGCGCCGCGATTGCCCGCCTCCATCACGCCGGGACCACCGCCCGTGGTGATGATGTTGCGATGCCCGCCGCTTTCCAGTGAGGCTTGCGTCACGAGATAGGCAAAGCGGCGCGCTTCCTCGTAGTATTTGGACAGGTCCGCCAGCGTTTTGGTCGTGGCGGTGTCTTTCTTGGCGGGAGACGGGATGCGCGCGCCGCCGAACAGGACGACGGTGCTTTCCACCCCGTATTCATCCAGCAGCATCTGCGGCTTGAGCAGTTCCAGTTGCAACCGGACCGGGCGCAGTTCGTCGCGGACAAGGAATTCGTTGTCCGCGAAGGCCAGACGGTACGCTGCGGATCGGGTCTGCTCGGTCTGTGGCACGCCATGAGCGGTTTCAATATCCGTATGCGCATCGCGGAACGGGCTGGAACGGTCGTCTTTCATCGGGGTCGCTTTCTGGAAAGGCATGGATCAGACCTATCAAAGCGGATGGCGCAAGACCAGTGACGATGGCGGCACCGCACGGTCCGACACTGGCGCGCATGTCGCATGATTGCGCGCGGGCGCGCTTGGCCTTATAGGCGTGGCCAACCCCAATTCAGCCGACCGGAGATGTCACCATGTCGAACGCCGCCCTTGAGACCGCCATCGAAGCCGCGTGGGATGCCCGCGACGGGATCACGCCCGCCACCAAGGGCGAGGCGCGTGATGCGATCGAGGCCACGCTGGATGCGCTGGACAGCGGAAAGCTGCGCGTGGCTGAACGGCAGGAGAATGGCGATTGGCATGTGAACCAGTGGGCCAAGAAGGCCGTGCTGCTGGGTTTCCGCATCAAGGACATGGAAGTGCATGACGGCGGGCCGCAATCGGGCGGCTGGTGGGACAAGGTCGACAGCAAGTTCAAGGGCTGGCAGGCCGCCGACTGGAAATCCGCGGGCTTCCGCGCCGTGCCGAACTGCGTCGTGCGCCGCTCGGCCTATATCGCGCCGGGCGTGGTGCTGATGCCGTCTTTTGTGAACCTTGGTGCCTATGTGGATAGCGGCACGATGGTCGACACCTGGGCCACCGTCGGCTCTTGCGCGCAGATCGGCAAGAACGTGCACCTGTCGGGCGGCGTGGGTATCGGCGGCGTACTGGAACCGATGCAGGCCGGCCCCACGATCATCGAGGACAACTGCTTCATCGGGGCCCGCTCCGAAGTGGTCGAGGGCTGCATCGTGCGCGAAGGCTCGGTTCTGGGCATGGGCGTGTTCATCGGCAAATCCACCAAGATCGTGGACCGCGAAACGGGCGAGGTCATGTATGGCGAAGTGCCCGCAGGATCGGTCGTGGTGGCAGGGTCGATGCCATCCAAGAACGGGATCAACCTCTACTGCGCCGTGATCGTGAAGAAGGTGGACGCGCAGACACGGTCGAAAACATCGATCAACGAGCTGTTGCGTGACTGACGATTCCCCCAAGCCCGCGAAGAAACCCTCGCGCCAGCAGGTCTATACCCTGCTGGTCGAGGTGGGCCGCAAGGAGGGTGACGGCTTGCCGCCGAAATCCACCGGGGCGGCGCTGATGATCTATGCCTCGGGCGTGGACGAGGCCGAGGCGGTGCGCGAGACCGTGGCGATCCTCAAGCAGGCGGATATGGCCCCGCTGGATGTGACGGGCTACGGCACCTTGGACGAGCGCCTTGCTGACGGGCAGGAGATCGACGAGGACGAGCGCGCCCTGATGGCCCGCGCGCTTGAGGAGAACGCCGTCATCGTCGCGCAGGTCACGCCTTTCGACGATTGAGCCACGCCCTGCCCTGACCCGCGCTGCCCTTTCATCATTCTCAAAACACGCGTGGCCCGCCACGCCATGGGCAGCCCCTCTCCATTAGGCGGCCCGTCGCTGGGACAGGGCAATCGCCTCGAAGGCGCGCAGCACCGGATAGGCCGAGGCCGCGTGATCCGGCAGGCGTGCGCGTTCCATCCCCGCCAGAAGGCTGGCCGCGGTCTTGGCCGGATGCCTGCGGATGCGCCCGATGAACAGGCTTTCCACCGCCGTACCTGCGGCAAGGATCGCCTCATGCGTGGGCAGCAGCACCTGTCCATAGGTCACGGTGGGACCACCGGCCACGAAATGCGCGGCCGTGCCATTGACCAGATGGCGCGCGGGGACCAGCACGAATTCCTGATCGAACAGGTATTCGACATCCGATCCGCCGATGACCAGCCGCTGTTCGGGGGCGACGACGATATCCTGTTGCAGCCCGAAATAGGGCGCGCGCAACCGCACGGGGCGCAGCAAGCCGCTGGCCGGGACGGTGCGTCTGACCACCTGCAACACCGGCGCATTGCCGCCATCGCTCAGCCGCAGCATGTCGCCGCGCGCAATGCGGCCCAGCGGACGATAGCCATATGGCGTGCAGAGCGGCACCCGCGCGTCCAGCGTCGGCAGGGGACCGACCGGCTCGATGCGGGTCGATACGGCGAAGAAGCTGACATCCCTGTCCATGCTGCGGGTCTCGGGGTGCATGGCGACAAGCTGCACGTCGCGCAACAGCAGCGGCGGCGGATCGCGCAATTCGGTCAGGAAAAGGCCGGGCGCACCGACTTTCTCGACGACCAGACGCCCCGTCCGCGCAGGTGCATCCCAGCTATAGCTGATCCGCAAGGTATCATCACCATTCACCGCATCGTGCTGCACGACACCGTGGCAGACCTGTCCGCCCTGCGACACGACAAGCACCACACCGCCGCCCGGAATGGCCTGAAGGGACAGTCCCCGCCGCCAAGGGAGGATCTGTTCCCACTCCAGCAGGGTTTGCGGGCGGCCATCCGGCGCCAACCGCGCTTCCAGCAGCAGGGTGCCACGGGCCAGCAAGGCCGAGGGATCGTCACGCTGGGTGGCGGTTTCGGCACGCCCGGCATCGCTGCCAAGGCCAGAGCAGGAAAAGCGCGGGGTCGCGCGGTCGGCAATCGCGATCCACGCCATGTCAGGCCACGCGCCGTTCTGCACGCAGGACGCGCGCTTCGAAACTTCGCAGGGTCCGCCGGGCGGCGGGGCTGTAACCTTCCCATGTGGTCGGATTGAGATCCGGGAACAGGGCCACGATTTCGCCGATCATGTCCGCCTCGAAGCTTCGGACGATCTGCGGGCCGGGCAGAAAACTTTCAGACTCCAGCCCTTCGGAAAAGACCACCTGATGCCGGTCGAAGAGAATGTGGACATAGTCGACCATGCCGCCCTCGATCCGCCGGACGCTGTAGTCATTGACCAGATCATGCGCGGCCACCAGCACTTCGCCTTCGCCGAACAGGACCTCGGCGAGACTGTCGCGGATCAGGATGCGGTGCAGGGGCGAGACCAGAAGCTGGCGATGATCGCCAAAAGTGCCCGGCGCGATGCAGATCGGTGCAAAGTCGCCGCGGGCCTCGACCTGCCGCCGTCCGATCCAGCGCAGGGGTTGCGGACCTTCGTCCTTGGTCAGGACCAGATCACCGGGGCGGAGGCTTTCGACAGGCACTTCGCCATCGGGTGTCAGGACAAGCGTGCCCGCCACGAAGCAGGGCACGGAATCGATCACGACAAAGCCGGTGTCGGTTTGCCCGGTGCTGCTGGCGACCGTATAGGTGAAGTTCGCCACCTCGACAGTGCCATCGCCCACCACGGTAAGCGTGCCATTTGCGTTTACGGTGACCTGCTGCCCCGAGGACAGGGTGATGGTGCTGCCTGCAACGACCGGCTGCCCGTTGATATGGGTGATGGTCAGCACACCGCCCGTGCCGTTCACGTCATTGCCCAGAACATCCAGCACTACGGTACCGCCCGGATAGATCTCGGCCGTATCGGTCTGCGCCACCAGCACGGTCTGGACCGAGTTGCCGGCGATGAGGACGTTGGAATCGTACTGCGCGTCCAGAACGTCAGCGATGCCGATGCGGATCGAGTTCACCTGCCCCGGATTCACCGCCATCGTCAGGGTCATGGTCAGGGTGAAGCCGTCCATCTCGGTGTTGTAGGGGCTGCCTACGTTCGAGATGAAGAGGTTCTGGTTGGAGCCCGCGTTCAGGTTGTTGGGATCGATATCCCCGTCACCGACGCCTAGTTCGACCTGCTGGCCGTTGACCCAGACGCCGAAGAAGTCCTGGTAGGCCCCATCCGCGAATTCGGGATATTCCTCGGAGGAAAAGACGAATTGCATCGTCATCACGCTGCCGGTCGGGATGAAGTCCACGTCCAGCCATGCAGCGTCGTAGGTATTGGTCCCCGCCGCTGCGTTGAACTGTGCGTTGTTGTTGACGCCCGAGGTGTCGGTCGTCCGCGCACCCGTCACGTTGGCCTGCGTCGGGTTGGCTGCTGTTCCACCCGCCGCGTTGGTGAAATCGTTAGCCCGCCCCGTGGACAGGATCACGCCGGTATTGCTTGGCGTGACGAAGCCCGAGACCGCATCACCGTTCGAGTAGATTCCCGAGGACCGCGAATCCCCTGTATAGCTGGCGCTGACCACCGTCACGCCATCGCCGAAGATCTCGTTCGCCATCTGCATCGCAGATGCGTTCGTGTTCACTGGAAGTCTGGCCGCTGCAACCATTTATGTCCTGCCCCAACTTCGCCTGAGGCAGCGCAGCATGGTTCCATGGACGGTATGACACCGCCATCGCCGGATCATTCCGGCGCATTCCATGAATAAGGACCACGTTGGATCCTGCTGCTTTTGACCTGCCTCGGGTCTTGTTATTGCATAAAGAGTTAACACCGACTGGGTGATGCTGTTAATGATCTTCCGTCCATGCGCCCTCTATCGCCATGAAATTGCGCCTTTTCTGACACAATTTCACAATCGTTGATGGTTTGCCGTCCCGCCAAAACCACGCTAACGATGGGCAACGCCACGAAAGGACCCCGCCCATGGCCCAGCCCCACAGCCCCGCATCTGCCCCTGTCGATCCCGCCGACCTGACCGTTGCGCTGATCCGCTGCCCCTCGGTCACACCCGAGGAAGGGGGCGCGCTGGTCCTGTTGCAGGATCTTCTGGAGGGCGCAGGGTTCACCTGCACCCGCGTGGATCGCGGCGGCGTGTCGAACCTGTTCGCCCGCTGGGGGGCCAAGGGGCATGCGCATTCCTTCGGCTTCAACGGTCATACCGATGTCGTGCCCGTGGGGGATGAGGCCGCGTGGACCGTCCCGCCCTTTGGCGGGGTCATCAAGGATGGGCAGATCTGGGGGCGCGGTGCCACCGACATGAAATCGGGCGTCGCCGCCTTTGCCGCCGCCGCGATTGATTTCGTGCGCCAGACCCCGCCTGACGGGGCGGTGATCCTGACCATTACGGGGGATGAGGAAGGCGATGCCGTCGATGGCACGACCGCCTTGCTGGACTGGATGGACGCGCAGGGCGAGGCGATGAGCGTTTGCCTTGTGGGCGAACCCACCTGCCCCGAACGCATGGGCGAGATGATCAAGATCGGGCGGCGCGGATCATTGACGGCGTTCTTCACGGTGACGGGTGTGCAGGGGCATTCCGCCTATCCCCACCGGGCCAAGAACCCCCTGCCCGCCATGGCGCGGCTGATGGACAGGCTGTCGAGCCAAGTGCTGGATCAGGGCAACGATCATTTTGATGCCTCAACCCTGGCCGTGGTGACCATCGACACGGGCAATCCGGCCACGAATGTGATCCCGGCGCAATGCCGCGCGAGCGTGAACATCCGCTTCAACGATATGCACTCGGGCGCCAGCCTGACTGATTGGCTGCGCGCGGAAGCCGACAAGGTCGCGGCGGAATTCGATGTGCAGATCGGGATGACGGTGAAAATATCGGGCGAAAGCTTCCTGACGCCGCCGGGAGCGCTGTCGGACATGGTCAGTGCTGCGGTGCAGGCCGAAACCAATGTGGTGCCGGTGCTGTCCACATCGGGCGGGACGTCGGATGCGCGTTTCGTGAAACATCACTGTCCGGTTGTCGAATTCGGGCTGGTGGGTCGCACGATGCATCAGGTGGATGAGCGGGTGGATATCGCCCATGTGCATCAGTTGAAGGCCATCTACACCCGGATTTTGCGCAGCTATTTCGGCTGACCCCTCCACAGCCCCTGCGGGCTTTGTCGGTCTGCCGATTCCCTCATGACGACAACGGGGACCTGTGATAACCCGTGCAGCATGAGCCAGCTTCCCACAAAGGCCGAGATCCTGAACTGGATCGCGGACCACCCGACCCTCACCGCGAAACGCGATATCGCCAAGGCCTTCGGGATCAAGGGCGCCGCGCGTATTGATCTCAAGCGCATCCTCAAGGAGCTTGAGGAAGAAGGGCATCTAGAGAAGCGGAAAAAGACCTATCGCGACCCGGATCGCCTGCCGCCCGTCAGCATCGTGCAGGTCGGCCCGCCCAATGCTGAAGGCGAGATGACCGCCCGCCCTCTGGAATGGACCGGCGAGGGACCAGAACCGCGCATCCTGATGATCGCGCGGGCCACAGATCCTGCTTTGGGCGAAGGCGACCGTATTCTGGCGCGCCTGACCGAGGTGCGTGGGCAGCCTCATCACTACGAAGGCCGCCTGATCCGCCGCGTCGGCACCAATCCGGCCAAGGTGCTGGGCGTGTTCCGCAAGACATCGGAAGGCGGACGCATCCTGCCCATCGACAAGGGTGACGGCAAGGAATGGCAAGTGCCCGAAGGGGCCACAGGCGGGGCCAAGGATGGTGAACTGGTCGAGGCGGAACAGGCTGGCCCCAAGGCGCGTATGGGCCTGCCGCGCGCGCGGGTGATCAACCGTCTGGGTGACCCTTCCGCGCCCAAGGCCGTATCGCTGATCGCCATTCACCAGCATGGCATCCCCGACGATTTCCCCGATGAGGTGATCGTCGAGGCGGATTCGATGAAACCTGCGGGCCTGTCGGGGCGCGAGGACATGCGCGACATGCCCCTGATCACCATCGACCCATGGGACGCACGGGATCATGACGATGCCTGCTGGGCCCATGCCGACGACGATCCGGCCAATCCGGACGGTCACGTGATCTGGGTCGCCATCGCGGATGTGGCCCATTACGTCCACCCTGGCTCGCCTCTGGATATCGAGGCACGGCGGCGTGGCAATTCCAGCTATTTCCCCGACCGCGTCGTGCCGATGCTGCCGGATCGCCTGTCGGGGGACCTGTGTTCGTTACATGAGGGCGTGCCGCGCGCCTGTATCGCTGTGCGGATGCAGGTCGATGCGACAGGTCAGAAGATCGGGCACCGCTTCGTGCGTGGGCTGATGCGCTCGGTCGCGTCGCTGAACTACCGCGAGGTGCAAGAGGCGCGGGACGGCGCACCGAACGAGAAATGCGCCCCGTTGATGGATCTGATCATCACCCCGCTTTATGCCGCCTATGAGGCACTGGTGAAGGCGCGCGACCGCCGTCAGCCGCTGGATCTGGACCTTCCCGAACGCAAGGTGATCCTGTCCGACGAGGGCAAGGTCACTTCGATCAACTTCGCGGACCGTCTGGATGCGCATCGGTTGATCGAGGAATTCATGGTGCTGGCCAATGTGGCCGCAGCCGAGACCCTGATCGCCCGCCGCTCGCCCCTTCTGTTCCGCGTGCACGAGGAACCCAGCCCCGAAAAGCTGGAAAGCCTGCGTGACACGGCACAGGCGGCAGGTCTGGTGCTGGCCAAGGGGCAGGTATTGAAAACCGCGCATCTGAACGCGCTGCTGGCGCAGGCCGAAGGCACGGATCATGACGAGCTGATCAATATCTCGACCCTGCGCGCCATGACACAGGCCTATTACAGCCCCACCAATTTCGGCCATTTCGGGCTGGCCTTGCAGGCTTACGCGCATTTCACCTCGCCCATCCGGCGCTATTCGGATCTGGTGGTGCACCGCGCGCTGATTTCGGCGCACAAATGGGGCGATGACGGTCTGAGCCATCAGGAGATCGACCGGCTGGAGGCCACCGCCCAGCATATCAGCGAGACGGAACGCCGTTCGATGATGGCCGAGAGGGACACGACCGACCGTTATCTGGCGGCTTTCCTGTCGGACAGACTGGGCGCGGAATTCACGGGACGGATCAGTGGCATCGCCAAGTTCGGGGCTTTCGTGAAGCTGGATGAAACCGGCGCGGACGGGCTGATCCCGATCCGGTCGCTGGGGCGCGAGTATTTCCATTTCGACCGTGACAAGGGCACGTTGATGGGGTCGGAAACCGGCATGATCATCGGGCTGGGCCAGCGCGTGCGCGTCAAGCTGACCGAGGCCGCGCCGGTGACAGGCGGCATCGCGCTGGAATTGATCAGCATCGAGGGGCGCGACATGCCGAAAGGCCCGCCCGGTTCGCGTGGAAAGCCGCCCAAGCGGGCCTTGGGCAAGGCCAAACACAAAGCCGCCAAGCTGAAACGCAAGGCAGACCGCCGCCGCTGAGACGTGCTCAGCGGCCCCGTCGGCGGAACCCTGCGGCACCCGTGCGCGGGACCAGAGAAGGCTTTTGCAAAGACCCCGCTTGCGCTACCATTGGTGAAAAATGACCAAGCACAAGCGAGGCCGAGCACATGAGCATGAAATTCCTTCTTCCGCTGTCAGGCGTGATCCTGATGACCAATGCCGCCTGCGCGGGGCCGGTGGAGCGGTCCCTGCGCCCCGAGGCGCGGCCCTCGGCCCTGTCCTCGGTGCAGCAGGCGTCTGCCCCGGCGACGCTGGCACCGCCTGTCTCCGCCACGACGCGCGCGGAATTCGACCGCTGGGTCGCCGGGTTCAAGTCGCGCGCGCAGGCGCAGGGCATCCGCCCCGCCGTGCTGGAGCGGTCCTTTGCCGGTATCGGCTATGATCCCTCGGTGATCGAGCGCGACCGTAATCAGGCCGAGTTCAAGCGCGAGATCTGGGATTATCTGGACAGCGCCGCCTCGCCCGTGCGGGTGGCCAATGGGCAGACGGCGCTGCAAAAGCACCGTCGCACCCTGCAAGCGATCGAGGATCGTTTCGGGGTCGAAAAAGAGGTGGTCACGGCAGTCTGGGGGCTGGAAAGCTCTTATGGCGACCGGCGCGGCACGATGGATGTGATCCAGTCGCTGGCCACGCTGGCCCATGACGGGCGGCGTGGCGCGTTCTTTGAAAAGCAGTTGATCGGGGCCTTGCAGATCATTCAGGCGGGCGATGTGGACCCGCGCCGCATGACCGGCAGCTGGGCGGGCGCCATGGGGCATACGCAGTTCATCCCGACCTCTTATCTGGCCTATGCGGTGGATTTCACCGGGGATGGCAAGCGCGACATCTGGTCGGATGATCCCACCGATGCGCTGGCCTCGACGGCGGCATACCTCAAGCGGTTCGGCTGGACCAAGGGGCAGCCCTGGGGTGTCGAAGTGCGTCTGCCTGCCGGGTTCAATGCCGGTCTGGCCAAGCGCGACATCAAGCGCAACCCGTCTGAATGGGCCGCGATGGGCGTGACCGACATGCAGGGGCGCGCGGTGCCCAACCACGGGCAGGCGTCAATCCTGCTGCCTGCGGGCACGGCGGGTGCGGCCTTCATGATCTTCGACAATTTCGCGGTGATCGCGCGGTATAACAACGCCGATGCCTATGTGATCGGGGTGGGTCATCTGTCCGACCGGATCAAGGGCGGCCCCGAGATCCAGACCCCATGGCCGCGCGGCTATGCGCCTTTGTCCTTTGACGAGCGGATGGAGATGCAGCAACGGCTTCAGGCGCGCGGCTATCCGGTCGAGAAGATCGACGGGATCATCGGCCCGCAGACGACCGAGGCGATCCGCGCGTTTCAGCGGTCGGTCGGCGTGTCGCCGGACGGATTTCCCAGTCAGGACGTGCTGGCGCTGCTGAAGCGGTAAGGCGCAACTGGCACGGTTCTCTGATTGCGGCTATGTCAAGTGGGCTAGCGATCTGTCCGTTCGGGGTCATGGTTCTCTCCGAGGTCACGCATTGCGCCTCATGATGGTTTTCGGTGGTGGATCGTCTCCAATGTCGT